>CAYJHM010000335.1:0-1508 GCA_964369935.1 uncultured Rikenellaceae bacterium | reverse complement strand
AGGGCAGAAAGAAAACAGTAGCAAACAAGAAAAAAGCAACTAAGTAATTAGATAAGTAGTTATGGCAAAAAAGAACGTAACAGTTAAAAAGAGGGTAGTGAAGATTGAGCCTATTGGACAGGCACACGTTCACTCTACTTTCAACAACGTGATAATCACTATGGCTAATCATAATGGTGAGGTTATCAGTTGGAGTTCAGCAGGTAAGATGGGATTCCGTGGTTCAAAGAAGAATACCCCTTACGCTGCGCAGATGGCGGCACAAGATTGTGCTAAGGTGGCTTATGATTTGGGATTACGTAAAGTAAAGGTATATGTGAAGGGTCCTGGTTCAGGACGTGAGTCGGCAGTAAGAACAATTAATCAAGCGGGTATTGATATCCTTGAGATAGTTGATGTTACTCCACTTCCGCACAATGGTTGTCGTCCTCCAGGTAGAAGACGTATCTAATACCTTTTAACTTAACCTAAAGTAAAACAAATAAAAAATAAGTAATGGCAAGATATATTGGACCAAAAACAAAAATCGCACGTAAGTTTGGCGAGGCGATATATGGTGTAGATAGTGCTTTTGACAAGAGGAATTACCCTCCAGGACAGCACGGTTTAGCACGTAAGCGTAAGAAGTTATCGGAGTACGGTGTACAGTTAAAGGAGAAGCAGAAAGCTAAAGCTATTTATGGTCTCCTAGAGAAGCAGTTTAGAAGAACTTTCGACAAGGCATCACGTCAAGGTGGTATCACTGGTGAGAATTTAATTATTCTACTTGAGTCGAGGTTAGATAATGTTGTTTATCGTTTAGGGTTAGCACCAACTCGTGCTGCAGCTAGACAGCTAGTATCGCACCGTCACATTTTAGTTAATGGTGAGATATTAAACATTCCATCATACAGCGTAAAAGTTGGGGATGTTGTTGGAGTACGTCAGAAGTCGCTATCTTTAGAGGTGATTTCGTCTTCATTAGCAGGCAATAAAGGTTCTCGTTTCTCTTGGTTAGAGTGGAACAATGAGGCATTATCAGGCAAGCTGATGGCACGTCCAACAAGGAGTGATATACCTGAAAATATCAATGAACAACTTATCGTCGAACTTTACTCGAAGTAGTAAAAACAATCTACCTTAAAATTATGGCAATATTAGCTTTTCAAAAACCTGATAAGGTTGTAATGCTGGAATCAACGGATACATTAGGCCGTTTCGAATTCAGACCATTAGAGCCAGGTTATGGTATGACTATTGGAAATGCTCTACGTCGTGTACTATTATCGTCGTTAGAGGGTTACGCTATCACTAGTGTGCGTATACCAGGTGTTTCTCACGAGTTTGATACTATCTCTGGTGTTATGGAGGGAATGATAGATATCATTCTTAACCTTAAGCAGGTACGTTTAATCAACAAGAATGAGGAGGTAAACAGGGAGAATGTCTCTATTAATGTAACTGGGTTAAAAGAGCTAACAGCAGGTTATCTCTCAAAGTATCTAAAGGATTTTGATGTATTGAATCCT
>CAYJHM010000334.1:225-1515 GCA_964369935.1 uncultured Rikenellaceae bacterium | reverse complement strand
ATACGATGCTCACGCACATTAAGTGCGCTCCGCTTCGCTTTTACAATAACGCACTAAAACTGAACTACACAAAAAAAGTCTGTTGGTAATATTTACTACTCTGGCTATAAGTAATTTAAACTATTTTTTATCCAAAACTAAGGTTATTATAATTATGCAAGTACTTTGTCACCATATCTACGAGTATCAAAAGGGGTTACGTAACCTAGTGCTCCACACAATGAAGTCTAATGACAGGTTGGCTGCACAAGCAAAACTTGACAGATATGAAATAGAGTACCTTGTAGTTGATTTACCTAACGGCAACATTAACATATTCTTTGGAAAAAAAGAGTGTGTTGATGTTGTCCGTTCATTCAAAGAGGTTCCGCTTAATAAAATATCACACGAGCTAGATTTTATACTTGGTATAATGCTGGGATATGATCGTCTTGCGCAGTGCTCACGCTACCTCGAACGCAAAGCAAAAGAAGAAAATGCAGAAATTGCGAATTGTAGTAACTCACAAAAAGACGAAGTAGCATAATAAAACCTACACACATATATTTATAATTAATTGATGGCAAACAATAAATGGTTCTGGAGCGTGGTTTCGCCCTTCTATTCGCTATTTATGCGTAACAATAGAGGGGTCTACATTAAAGCAGCTCAGGAGGTATTGCCATACATCAACAGCTCGATGCAGGTGTTAGAGCTAGCTTGCGGAACAGGTCAGTTCACCGCTCTACTATCGCACCGTACAGAAAAATGGGTAGCCACCGACTTTAGCGAAAAGATGGTAAAGCAAACAGCCAAGCGCAACAACGACAGCAATACGGTTTGCGTGGTTGAAGATGCAACAAATCTAACATTTGCCGATAACTCGTTTGATATGGTTGTTATTGCAAATGCTCTGCATACTATCCCTTCTCCAGAAAATACACTTAAAGAGATTAATAGGGTTTTAAAACCTAACGGGCTTCTATACGCCCCTACCTTTATATATAATAGGTCAAAAAATAACATCCGCTTACGATTCTTATCAATTATCGGCTTTAAGGTCTACAATAAGTGGACAGAGGCACAACTAGCCGAATTAATAAGGCAATTCAATTTTACTATCACACATCAACAAACTATTAATGCCACACCGCTATCCGAATTTGCGGTAATTGCAACTAAAAAAAGTAACTTAAATAACTAGGCAAGCCTAAAAAGCTATGCTTATAGTACCATTTTGTTGCATTATCACAATTAGTTTAATATACTGAAAATAAACTATTTTAATAAAACATTTGGATATCTAAAAAA
>CAYJHM010000334.1:0-215 GCA_964369935.1 uncultured Rikenellaceae bacterium | reverse complement strand
TATTAACGCAGAAGATTAAAGATGCCAACTATTCAACAGTTAGTACGAAAGGGGAGAGTAAAACTCGAAGATAAGAGTAAGTCTCCTGCTTTAAGCTCATGCCCGCAGCGTCGTGGTGTGTGCGTTAGGGTGTATACTACTACCCCTAAGAAACCAAACTCTGCTATGCGTAAAGTTGCACGTGTGCGCTTAACAAATGGTAAAGAGGTAAATGC
>CAYJHM010000333.1:0-1541 GCA_964369935.1 uncultured Rikenellaceae bacterium | reverse complement strand
ACAGTTAATTTCTTTCTACCTTTTGCTCTTCTTGCAGCAAGTACTCTTCTGCCGTTCGCTGTAGACATTCTCTCACGAAAACCGTGCTTGTTCTTTCTCTTTCTTTGAGATGGTTGAAATGTTCTTTTCATAATTCTATAATTTGTTTACAGTACGTAACCATCTCTCTAAATGAAAGTTAATCACGCTTGCTAAGTTAAATACAACCTCAATAAGCCTTTTTACCAGCTATGAGACTGCAAATATAGTAACTTTTTTTATACCGCACAAATTTTTTAACCATTTTTTCGTTAAGTAATTTAAAATGGCAAGATTAGTGCGATATTTTGTAACTTTTTGATGCATTATTGCGCAATTTAAAAAAATATGGTTATATTTGTACTCTGAAAATAGATTTAAATAACTAAAATAGAAAGTATGTCAAAGATTAAAATCGGTATTAACGGATTTGGACGTATAGGTCGTCTTGTTTTCCGTGCAGCAATGAACAACAGTAATGTTATGGTAGTTGGTATTAACGACCTTATCTCTGTTGATTATATGGCTTATATGCTAAAGTATGACACTGTTCACGGTAGATTCAACGGAACAGTAGAGGTGGTTGATGGAGCTTTAGTAGTTAATGGCAACCCTATCCGTGTAACGGCAGAGAGAGATCCTGCTAACCTTAATTGGTCAGAGGTAGAGGCTGAGTATGTGGTTGAGTCTACTGGTTTATTCCTTACAAAGGAGACCGCAGCTAAACATATCGAGGCAGGTGCTAAGAAGGTAGTTATGTCTGCTCCTTCAAAAGATGACACACCAATGTTTGTTATGGGTGTAAATAATCACCTATATACTAACGATTTAAATATCGTATCTAACGCTTCGTGTACAACTAACTGTTTAGGTCCACTTGCTAAGATTATCAACGATAAATTTGGTATTATCGAGGGTCTTATGACAACAGTACACGCTGCTACTGCAACTCAGAAAACAGTTGATGGTCCATCTGCTAAGGATTGGAGAGGTGGTCGTTCAATCTTAGGTAACATTATTCCATCATCTACTGGTGCTGCCAAAGCAGTAGGTTTAGTAATTCCAGAACTTAAAGGTAAATTAACAGGAATGTCTATGCGTGTTCCAACTGCTGATGTATCGGTTGTTGATTTAACTGTAAGGTTAGAGAAGCCAGCTAGCTACGATCAAATTAAGCAGGCTGTTAAAGAGGCTGCTGATGGTGAAATGAAGGGTATTGTTGAGTATACTGATGAGCCTCTAGTTTCTACTGATTTCATTGGAAATCCACACACATCTATTTTCGATGCTAATGCAGGTATCGCGCTAAACGATCACTTTATGAAGCTTGTTGCTTGGTATGATAACGAGTGGGGTTACTCGAACAAAGTAGTAGACCTAATCTGTTATATCGACTCGGTTAAATAGTAACTATTTAAATAAAAACTCGCCTTTTTGCACAAGCAGAAAGGCGAGTTTTTATTTAATACTATTATTGTCCGGGGAAATTGCGGATCGGATTTATGCACGCCATAGCTACCCTA
>CAYJHM010000332.1:299-1545 GCA_964369935.1 uncultured Rikenellaceae bacterium | reverse complement strand
GTATTGTTGATATTATTTTTCCGTTTTTATCTTTTGTTTCTTTAAGAGCATCCCTTGCAGCATGTACTGCCATTTCACCTGCTTGCATTTCCCACATCATGGAGCTGTATAGCTGGTTAGCATCTTTGATTAATTTAACGGCATTACCATACCCACTAATACCCATACAGCTATGAACATCAATATTATTGGCATCAGGCATTTTAAACATGGCAACTAATAATCTATCTAGTGTTATTCCGTTGCTTGATGCTATATTTACTTCAGGTTCTAATATTGACCATTCAGCTACTTCCGTTAATGATATTTTAGAACCTAGTTCCTGCCCGTTCCCTGTTGTTTTAAATGCTTGATTAGTATATGTTATATCTTTTTTTACTAATTGTTCAACAAATGCAGCATGAATTAACCTGCCCTTTTCATTAAACCCAATAGGGAAAAACTCATTAGCTAATACATATTCATACGATATAGTACCATCATTAACATTAACTATAGGTTTAATAATCATAGTACCAAGCGCTATAGCTGGTGTTAGTTTATGTCTTATAACTTCTATTAAAGGTTTAAACTGTTCGTTTAAGTATGTTGCTCTTTCATTAGGTTCTATTGCTATCTCTTCTTCTGTCTTTCCTTGTGCTTCCATTTCTGATATGTTAGGGTCATAAATTTCTGCTATCATTTCAAGTGTTGCCGTTCTTGCCTTTTCATCTGCAATAGTATATCCTAGATTACGGCTTTTAATTTCGTTTCTATCATCATCTAGTAATGTGGTATCTGTATATATTTGATACCATTCATCTATTGCTTTACTCATTACATCTGATATAGCTGGTGTTAATTTAATTTTGTCTTCTATTGTTTTTGAACTTATCATTTTTTTAAACCACTCCTTTATCTTATCCCACAGTGTATTCAATTCATATCACCATCCTTTTTTACTGCCTTATAACTGTTATAATTATACAACATTTTTAATAAAAAGTAAAAACAAATAAAAAAGAGAGTAATTAATACTCTCTTTTTCGTTATTGACTAATATCAAACCAAACTATTCTATCTTCATATTTTAATTTAAATTCAGGTTTTTTACCATAGCATATAATAGTGCTAGGTTCTATTCTATCACACATTTCATTCCAGCCATTAATGAAATAATCTCTATAAGCTTTTACTTTAATACTTCCGTATGTTGATGTAGCTATTACGCTTCCCTTACTTATTCCATCAAAGCAAAAGTCATAAC
>CAYJHM010000332.1:0-289 GCA_964369935.1 uncultured Rikenellaceae bacterium | reverse complement strand
TACTCCAACTAATAGTGGGTATTACATTCATTCCCTTACTCTGCCAATACTGTCCACACCATCTAGAGCGGTATGTATTGTATATCTGTAATGCCAATGGCATATCAGTGTATAAGCTAAAATCAGGAGTTAGAATATAATGTCTAAATTTCTGTAATACTGATAAATACTTATTAGGCTGATTCCACACCCTCTCAAACTGGTAATCATCTAAAAAGAAATGTAATAGCTTATATAAATGTTCATTACTTGCTGTATTAGCATAGTTATAACCTATAGCACCAAGATT
>CAYJHM010000331.1:0-1556 GCA_964369935.1 uncultured Rikenellaceae bacterium | reverse complement strand
GCTAACGCACTTATGGAAAAAGCGAACACTTTTGGACTGCGTTCAAAATAAAATATTCCCCCCATTTTTGAGGTAAATCTCAGAAATGGGGGGTAAATTTCAGTCTTAACGTTCTGTGAGTTAAGCTATTTATCTGAGTTTTGGGGAATATCCCAAATTACATCTCTCCTCTAAGCGGTATTGATAATTTTTCTGCTAACTCTCTGCCTGTGTATCCCTTACCTAATAGATACATCATTTTACATAATGCGGCCTCTAGGGTTATATCGTTGCCCGAAACTACACCCATATCTGCTAGATTACGCCCCGTAGCATACAGTGTCATATCTACATTGCCTCTCTTACATTGAGTAACATTCATAATCGTAATACCCTTATTTATAGCACTTTTTATCTCGCTAACGAATGCCTCGTTGCTTGGTGCGTTACCTGCTCCGTAACACTTTAATATCACACCTTTTAAATTCTCGGTTGCAAGTGTCGAACGAAGAAGGTTGATACTCATTCCTGGGTACACACGGAATACAGCTATATCGCTAGATAGATTTGTTGATATTTCTATCTCAGGCGATTCATCTGTACTCGTATATATATAAGGAGTGTTATAGTATACATCTATTCCAACCTCAGCTAGAGGAGGGTAGTTGAACGAGCGGAATGCATCTAAACTCTCTGAACTGTATTTTGTTGCACGGTTACCCCTAAAAAGTTGGTCGTGGAAGTAGATAGCCACTTCGGGAACTATTGCTTTTCCATTAATTTTACTGCCCGCTATCTCAACAGCTGTTATTATATTCTCTTTACCATCAGTGCGTACTTCACCAATAGGTATCTGGCTACCAGTAAATATTATCGGCTTATTTAGATTTTTAATCATAAAACTCATTGCCGAAGCACTATATGCCATAGTGTCTGTTCCGTGCAGCACAACAAATCCATCATATTGGTTATATTTGTCCTTTATTATCTCGGCTAGCTCGCACCAGTTCTCTGGCGATACATCCGACGAATCAATCAAAGGATCAAATACATAGGTCGATATATCAATACCGATTTTCTCTAACTCTGGCACCTCAACTAAAATCTGGTCTAGGTTGAAAGGTACAAGTGCGCCCGAAAGACTATCCCTCTTCATTCCGATGGTTCCTCCAGTGTAAATTATTAGAACTGAACTCCTCATTTTATCTACTTTTCTATTAAAAAAACCTTGTTTATCGCCACAAAAGTAGTCAAAAATTCTAATATTACCAATATCTGCGAGATTCTTCACAATTTTTGTGGTCTAACATGGTATAGTTATCTAGAAAATAGATGATTACAAAAAATATAGGCACAGCAACAGTTACAGAGACAAAAACGTATTTTTTTTAAAAAAAAGATAGCAAAGTCATTGAAAATCAAAAAATAATGCGTACCTTTGTGGTCTGCGAACTGGTGTAATATCACTAGAACGCTGATATATAAGTATTTAGTTTATAAAACTTTAAATTTTTTATTAATAATTAACATTTAGAAAATGTCAGGACTAATTGGAAAAAAAATCGGAATGACATCCG
>CAYJHM010000330.1:0-1559 GCA_964369935.1 uncultured Rikenellaceae bacterium | reverse complement strand
GTTTATTACTCTGGATATAAGTAATTTAAACTATTTCTTATCCAAAACTCAGGTTTATACTGAGTTTATTTTAGGTTAAAATAAATCAGGTCCATTATTAAAATCTGGTGCTGATTGTGTAAGTAGCACCTCTACATCTAGTATTAAGATCTCCATTTTAGGAGCTTCATATTTTTGCTTTATATCTTTCATAATCATTTTTTTTAATTCAGTTGCTAATTTGCTTTTTTAAGGAGCTGGTTCAAGTATTACAAATTCTTTAACTCCATTGAAAGTGACAGAAGTGCTTGTAGTAGTAATTGTTACAAGATATAGGTCGCCATCCTTAATACCAAAGATTCCGCTATCTTTACATGTTGTGATAGTTAGATTATTTAAACTAATACCATCAAATAATTGATTGCCGCCGTTAAAGACTAACAATTTTGATTGCGTTGCAATGGTAAGATTTATTAGCGACCTGCAATCTGTTATTGTGTTATAACCTACACTCTTTACTTTAGGTAAAGATAGTGTAGTTAGGTGTCTTAGTTCCGTAAATGCATTAGAACTAATAGATTCAGCACTAGGCATATCTATCGATTCAATTGCATTGTCACCATATAATTTAAATGAATGTGCATTAAGAGCAGACTCTTCTACATCTACTAAATTAGGAAATTGAAGAGATATACGAATATTATTATCCTTATTGTATGCGGCATCGAGAGCACTCCTTATCTTACTGAAATCGTAAATTCCATCACTTGATGTGATTATCCAAGTGTTACTTGATGGATAAACTACTGCAGAGATGTCTTTTGCGTCTATCTCAGATTCGGGAATTGGAATAGTAACGTCAGATGTAGGTGTAATGCCAATCACATCTTTAAAATATTCGAATATACGCGATGTTGTTTCACCTCCACCCGTGTTGGCTACAGCTACAGGTATAGTTACAGAGTGTAAGCCGTTCACCTTTTTGGTAGTTATACCGCTAGAGGTTCCTGTAGTTAGTGTTAATTTACTTAAATCTACATCATAGAACATTTCGCTGTATTCACTTCCAAACCATGATATTGTTGATTCGGTTGCTATTGTTAAGTTTGTTAGTGAAGAGCAATAATTCAATAGATAACTTTTTGTAGTCTCTAGTTTTGGTAGGGTTAAACTAACTAAATTTTTAAGACCACTGAATACGTAAGCATCAAATGTTGTAGCCATTGGCATATCTATCGACTCGATTGCCAAGTAACCATTCTCAAAAAACAGTTTATCACTAAAAGCATATTTGGTCAATGTTGTGATATCAGGTAATTGTAGAGATATGCGAATATTATTATCCTTATTGTATGCGGCATCGAGAGCTTTTCTTATATTATTGATAGCGTAAGTTCCATCACTTGATGTAATTATCCAAGTATTACCTGATGGATAAAATTCAGACGAAATGTGATTTGCGGCTATCTCAGATTCGGGAACTGGGATGGTAACGTCAGATGTAGGTGTAATGCCAATCACATCTTTCAAGCCTGTGAATATGCTTGATGTTATTTCATTTCCACCCATTTCGGGTACAG
>CAYJHM010000329.1:0-1572 GCA_964369935.1 uncultured Rikenellaceae bacterium | reverse complement strand
AACTATTTTGATTTTAGACGATGGTATTGACAATTTATCTCAAAGAGATTTTTTAGTAACTAATAAAACGGTTGATCAAGCGTTAAGTTTATTGTTTAATAATACACCATACGAACACAAGGTAAAAAATAATGGTGTAGCTATTGAAAGACGTCGTATTACTCAACAAATAGATAATAATATTAAAGTATCAGGTAAGGTTGTAGACGAAAAAGGCGCACCGATAGTAGGAGCAACTGTTTTGGTTGAAGGTACACAGATTGGTGCTATTACCGATACTGATGGAGCATTCCAGTTTAGTGCACAACTAGGACAGACATTAAATATCTCCTTTGTTGGATTTATTGACCAAAATATAGTTATAACTGACGAGAAAATAACCATCGTACTTGTTGCGGATGAAATGTTGGTTGATGATGTTGTTGTAACGGGTTATCAAACACTATCTAAAGAGCGTGCAACAGGTGCATTTTCAACCATTAAGGTTGATAAAATGGAGAGCAAACTACAATCAAACCTATCATCAATGATTGAGGGGCAGATAGCAGGACTTATCCTTGATAAAGAGGGAGAAATATCTATTAGAGGTATCTCGACAATGAATGCAGAGAG
This sequence comes from uncultured Rikenellaceae bacterium, assembly GCA_964369935.1. GTDB lineage: Bacteria > Bacteroidota > Bacteroidia > Bacteroidales > Rikenellaceae > JADFUS01. The sequence continues at coordinate 960 of CAYJHM010000329.1, read as the reverse complement.
TAAACCACTTATAGTACTTGATGGTTTTCCTTTTGATGGTACACTATCTGATATTAATCCCGATAATATAGAAAATATTACTGTTCTGAAAGATGGTGTCTCTGCATCTATATATGGTTCTCGTGCTGCAAATGGAGTTATCGTTGTAACAACAAAGAGGGGTAGTGAGGGGAAATTTAATGTTAGCTATAAAGGAGTATTATCTACTGTTACAAAGGCCGATTTCGACTATCTACTTCGTGGAAGCACAAGCGACTATATTGATGCCGAGATGGCGATATTTAATATGAATCCTAATGGTAATAATTCGGTATATAATTCGCTTGTAACACAGCATTTAGTAGATGCGTATAATAAAACATTAGCTGATCCACAAAATAAATCGCAATATGATGCAGATGCTAATGCAGCAATTGATTTATTGAGGGGTAATGATGCATATAAGGATATAGAGAAATATGTGCATAGAGCAACACTTACTCACACTCACACTATCGGAATAAACGGTGGTAGCGATAAGAATTTGTTCAATGCGTCGGTTAATTATAGAGATGAAAAAGGTAATATGATTCATACCGAGAGCGACCACTTTAAGTTAGATGTAAAAAATGTTTGGAAACCTAACGACTGGATTACATTTGATGTGGCAACAAATGTATCTTTTGATAATAGTCAAGCTCCTCAGGGTGATTTTAAAACTATATGTAACATTTTTTCGCATATAAAGCCGTACCACGATCTATATGACGACAATGGCAATGCACTTGATATTGATTCGCCTATTGCTCGCAATGTTATGGATATATATGATAATACTGATGGTTCGTTAGCTTACAATTATAACTTTGGTGATGACTTAGCTCGTCAGATGGACTATAATAATAGTGTTAAACTGAGAGTGTTAGCTAATTTAACAGTCAACTTAATGGATGGTTTAACCTTCACCACTGGAGGAGCTAT
>CAYJHM010000328.1:0-1607 GCA_964369935.1 uncultured Rikenellaceae bacterium | reverse complement strand
TGTCTGTTACAACTAAACCTGTTCCGTACGGGCTCATAACTGTCACCTCAAACTCCTTCTCTACAAATATCCCAGTTGTGTTATCTGTTGCCCTAAATTTAATCTTGTAAGGGTTTGCGTAAGGTCTGTAATTAATATCCGTTGTTAGTGACATATTTCGCCCTAATGTATCGGTAACAATATAGTTACCTGATATAGTCCACAAGAATGATAAATCGGCGTCTTTCACACCCTCTTTATACACTACTGGAGTAATATTTACAGTTCCGAAACGGAAAATAGAGAACTCATCCTCCGTACCTGTCATATCCATAATTATTGGGTTTATCATTGCATAATCATCAGCCGATTTATCCTGATAGCAAGAGTACACAAGCCCAATAGTTAATATAAACATTAATATTTTTTTCATACGTTTAATTATTTGCTTATTTATCGTTGTATGGTGATAGCCAAAACACATCGCCCCTCACCAATACATTAATTATAATATTATAAACACCTCGTTACAACTAGAAGTTAGGCATTGTAACCTCTAAGTCCTTACTTTCGCCATCAAGGTGAGTAAGTGGATTTAGTGGATTACGATTATTATATGCCTCTAGTGAATCACGTACCTGAGCAGCATAAGCTCTACACTCCTCAGCCGACATTGGCCAACGTGCTGCCTCTTCGGCAGAGATACCTGGATGTTTTGCCCCTCTAAAATACTTATAAGGGAATGACGATAGGCCTGTGTTATCTAACATAAACTTATACCACGAGTTCGAGTAATCTCCAAAATAATTATCTATATTGCTCCAGTTCTCAGGCTGAGTAAACATGTTACCAAACTTAATTGTGTAGTGACCAAAATTCAGATTAATCTCTGGAAAGTGCTCGTTAGGTAAAATTTTCACTCTCGCCGTATAGATTGAATCGTCTAGGAGAGCACTATAATTAATTTTTACCTTTAGATTACCATTGATCGAGTTTGCAGGCACAACACCCTCTACGAACTCAATCATACCTACCTCCATTGTGTGCAGAGTATCATCGGGCACAAAATCAACCATAAAAGGACGATCAACATCCGACAGACTTCCTGATATACTCATTTTAATATCTACATAATCATAACCTTGCAACACCTTATCTTGATTCTCTACAAAGGTATAAACTGTTTGTATGCCATCGAAATATATTGTTGAGGTATCATCAAATAACATTATCTCTCTTTTGTCACACCCAAAGAGAATGAGAACAACAGCAGCTACAATACTAAACTTTTTTATTTTTGTATTCATAATTTCTAATTTTTATATTTCGTTTTTATCAGGTATATTATCCTCTCTAAATCCGATCTCAATCTCGGTTGCTGGTAAAGGAAGTGTAAACTTCACCTCTTTAGCCACTGAGCTATCATCTCTCATATCCTTATTAAGTCGCTTGTAGTAGTAGAACATCTGCCCTTCAGCAATATAATCCTTCTTCCACTCCTTCTCAATCTCTAAATCAATATCCTCTTTTGAGAGTGTCTCTAGAAGATTATTAGCATAAGGAATACCACGTTTTACCCTTACAAAGTTAATATACTCAACGGCTTTTGCCTTTTCACCCATCTCGTT
>CAYJHM010000327.1:0-1609 GCA_964369935.1 uncultured Rikenellaceae bacterium | reverse complement strand
AACAGATACGCACGACGAGCAGTCGGGAGACATATCTCTTATTATGGCTCGTAACTTTAAATACTCGCACCCTGAAGATCAAGATACAGTTATGCGTAACATTTTCTCAACAATACAAGGCCGAAAGGTAGAGGCGCCTATAAACTCGGTACTATCTTCTAAGTATGGTAGCGCAGCAGCATCTTTAACTATTGCCACTAGTCAATCAATCGAGAGAGTTGATCCTTACGATTACAGCTATATGGATAAGAATGAAGATCTGTATATCGTACCGCCTAAAGAGTTTGATGTTGTAACAGTGATTAATGATGCTAACTCGGGTTATGATATCATTAACAATAGTGGTCTTATATATTGTCGCTCCTTTCAAGGGGGGTCAACAAGATATCAAAATGCTTATGCTGTGTCGGACGGTTCAGACTATTATGCAGGTTTAATAATTAAGCCTTACTGGAGGTCAGGTCTTGCGTTCGACGAACTAACAGGGCGTTTCCTTATGTTGTATCAATTTTCTCGCAAGCTATTTGTAATTGCACCACATGATGACAATAAATTTGCTTATGATGGTTTTGCTGATTATGATTGCGCTGCATTATCAACTTCATCAAACGAGCTTGTATATGCTTTTATGCGCCATAAACAGACAGGAGAGATATCTAACTATCATATTAAGACAGATTATAGCTCAAGCGGCTTTAGGGCGCAAAACGTTATTCATTACAACGAGACTATTTGTCCTGATATTAAAAAGGCTACCGCTTTTGCATCGGTAGAGAGGGGCGATACATTCTACTATGTTGTGGGTAATAAGATATATAGTGTTGATGGTATTACTCTTGATGAAACAATAACAACAATGGAGTATGAAGCACCAGCAGGCGAGGAGATTACACATCTTTATGGATATTCGCACTATAGAATGGGTGGACGTATTAAGTACACTAATCCTAACCCTGCTGCTGAGCCAGAGGATAAGATTTTAGAGCTTAGTGCTCAAAATAGAATGTTAGTTATGGCAACATATAACCCAACAACCAAAGAGGGCTTTATCCGTACTGTAGCTATAACAAATGTTGGTTCAGGATCTTTAGAGCAGAATAAAGAGTTACACGGCGAATTTGGAGGATTTGGACGTATCACAAGTTTCTCTGTTCAGCAGTAATAATTAGTTAAATAGATAATTTTATAATTATGAATAGAATATTTTATATAATAATGGCTACGGTGATAGCTTTCTCAGCCTGCACAAATGATATTGTGACAACAGGGCAAGCTCCTCACGTTTATCCTGTTTACAAGAATAGTCAAAGGGTGAAAACTATCACAGGAAATAATAAAGAGTGGGGCGATTATAGGTGGCACTTCAATTATGAGGGCGAGAAGCTGGTTAAGGCCTACCGCACAAACATCGAGAGCGTACCTGATACATTAGGTGTAATTAATAGCTCAATCTACGATACTTACGAGACATATACTATTGTTGATTATGTGGTAAATGTGAGTAAAGATTCGATAGCGCGTATTGAACAAGACTTAATTGACAGTGTTGGGGTTGGTAAATATAATCTTATGGATACAATCTATAAGTATAGAATGGCAGCACGCAACA
>CAYJHM010000326.1:0-1609 GCA_964369935.1 uncultured Rikenellaceae bacterium | reverse complement strand
ATTTTATTTATAGTAGCATTATTTATCAATGCAGAACTATTTGCACAGAAAAATCTAAGCAGATTAGAAGCGGAAAAACGTAATGAGATATTAATAAGAAAAGCGAGGAAAATTATTAAGAAACATGGTCCTAGCTTTGATACAGGCTTACCGCCTGTGGTGGTTGACGGTAAAGAATTTGAATGGAAGGTGAAATCAAGCTACAAGGCTTACCATAGACCTGATATTGATGCCGAGTTTAAGAGTTCACTCAAATGGGCATTAAAGGCAATGAAAGGAGCGCATTTTTATGTGGTTCGTTTTAAGTATGATGATGAGGATATCGTTATGGGAACTACCGATGATACTGCCCTGATATATTTTTGGGAAGATACAGGAGAGATTTTTATGGCGACGTTTTTAGGTGGAGGAGGTGGGGAATTTTGTAACCTTGATGAAAACCCTAACCAAAAAGGGCAGTTCACTGCTGAATTTGAAGAACGCCCTTTATTTACAGGAATAACAATAATACATAGAGATTATACAGGTAAAATAGTCAAAATAGAACGAGGTATGCGAAAACCTAAAAAAAAATAATAGTCTCCTATAGCGATTTTAATAGGGCATTTGTAATTGTCATGAGTGCCCTATTTGCGATTGTAATTGCAATAATTGTTTTGATGTATTTGTTGTCCTATGTGTGATAACTATCCGTGTAGTTGCTATACTCAGCCAGATTCCCCATGTGCCATATGTGGCAGTTGGTCTTGCGACGGAGAGTGTCAAAATATTTGTAGTAACTGTGGCAGCCGATATTGTAATGGTAATTGTGGCGGCAGTTCAGGCGGTAATTCTGGAGGCAGTGGAGGAAATACAGGGTTACCACAAAACTTATCTCATTTACATGGAGACCCAGATTATTATAATGAAAGACATATGGATGCAGAAAATAGATTAGGAGAGGGTAAGGGTCCAACATATTATAAAGAATATGGTGATAAATATTATAATAATTTTATGAATCTAAAAAAAGACTTATCAGATTCGGGAAAAGAGTGGGTAGATAATACAGCTTTGCTTTTGCATGAATCCATTACTGATATATTAATTAATAATCCTGATATAGAAAAAGATAGTGAAGCGTTTGAAAATATGGCATTTAATTCGCACACACAAGCATATATTGAGGGAGGATTGTTTAATATAACATTATCAGATAAGTTTTGTGTGCTTGTGGTTGTTCTAAGTTCACCTGCTGATGCATGGAAAGGTCGTCATCAAATAATTGAAGTTGGCGGAAGACAGTTGAAATACTGGTATGACAATCCAACAAAAGCAAAAAATGAGGCACTTCAATTTGTGTCTACAATTAATGAAATTAGGCGTAAAGTTTTAGTGTCACTCCCCCCTTATATATTAACTAAATCTTCAGCATCTCAATATACCGATTCTGAGATTGATTCAATAATACATGAGGTATACTGGCAACAAATTGAATATTTTGAGGCTAATGTTCCTGGTTTTGTATCACCTATTTAAAATACACTGTTAGCGATAATCGTAACATATTATCGCTAACTACAAAACAAGTACAGATATGAATCATACAATATATTTATGTTTGCTATTT
>CAYJHM010000325.1:0-1637 GCA_964369935.1 uncultured Rikenellaceae bacterium | reverse complement strand
AAGTATATTTCCTATTAGGAATATCCACATAGATGTTGTTGGTTTTAGCACTGCCTCAACAAACTGTCGGAATGTACTATATAGCATCACAGGAATTATGGAGAGGCAATAAACTATAAAATATGGTTTTATAAGATGAATTAACTCTTTAGGTTGCCCCATATTTTCGATGTTAATATATACAATTGCCAAAAGGAGAGCTAAAATAAACCCAAGTACAGCATTAACAACTAAGCTATTTTTAAGCCATTCGCCCACACTTCGCTTATTTCCTCGAGCCAAACCAGCACCAACGAGAGGGGCAAAATTAAATGTAAATCCAACACCTATAATCATAAATAGATTAAATACATTATTCACGAATGCTGAAGCTGCCAGCTCCTCGGTGCTATGTTGCCCTACCATTATAGTATCAGCTACACCGGTTATTATTGTCCCTATCTGTCCAATAATGATTGGTAGAGCTAGATTTATAATAGATTTATAGTACTTCATATTTCATTAAACTAATTTGCGGCTACAAAGATAGTATTAATGTATGAATAATTGATGTAATAGCTGTAAATTAGGCCATATTACATCTCCAAACAATCATCATAACTAAAAAAAGTGCGCCATATAGTATTGGTATTAGGTGTAATGCATTATCCCCCGACTCGCTTAAACGAACCTTATTTAAACGAGATATTATCCTATAACTCAACCAAATACCTACTATAATCACCGATATAGTAACAAATGAAATAACATTAGTAGCTATGGGCGACAGTTTAGCTATAATAATCTCGCCATCAATAATCTTTTGTGCAGTACTCATACCATTAACATCAGACAGAAGATATTTGTAGTAATCGAATCGCGATGTTGATTTTAAAATTGCCTTTGTAAAATGGGCTGCGGCAATTATCGGAATAAAACTTAACGAATAGCGGGTTAAGTACTCTTTAATCTTCAATTTCGACCCCATAATCTTAGCTGCCACATAGGGTAATAGCCAAAATAGTATCGGTAGTAATATAAATATCACCAATCCGTGTATCATTTTATTTACCTGCACATTATCAATAACTAAAGGCTTAATTACATACGCTGAAATAGAGTTTAATATCCCTTTGGTTATACCCCACTCTGTCCACACCTCCGAAATCACAAAACCCGACACAATGAATAAAAACACAACCTCAGCCCACTTTAGTCGATTACCTAAAAATAATTCAGAGGCGAAAGAGATACGTTTATAGATAGGGTTAGGTCGCTCGGCAGATGGGCTATTTGTTTGGTACTTTTTACAGCTACGAACACAGCCACCACACAGTATACAATTTGAATTGCTTACTATTTTTGCTGGATACAATCCTACCCCACAGCTCTTTGCGCAAACATTATAGTTATTCCGTTTGTCTATACACGATTTATCTTTACACACATCACAACTATTCATCTTTTTTACTCGCAACCCAAAAAAAGACAATTTAGAGTAGAGTCCTAGTACTAATCCTATGGGGCAGGCGTACTTACAAAATGTATTCTTTTCATACATTAAACCTATAACAACCGAAAAAACAGCTATGACTAGCAAATAGGTAGCCATATAGGTTGGATTACGATGAATAGCAAAAGCTTGTATACCTAAAAGT
>CAYJHM010000324.1:0-1638 GCA_964369935.1 uncultured Rikenellaceae bacterium | reverse complement strand
TTCTCCATAAATTTGAGGTAAAAATAACCTAAGAAATAGTAGAATATTGGCACTAAAATAAGTGGTGGAACCAATACAGTAGATAAGAATGGCAAAGAAATAATTGCTAATATACAGCTGTCAGGTGTTGTTGCATATTGCACTATTGTAACTATCATAAACTGTACGACAAGCATTAAATATGCTAATTTGTAATAATTAACTCTCTTTGTTAGGTTATGATACATAAGCGATAGTTTTTATAGTTATACAAATATAAGAAATAATTGCCAAACTCATCTCTTTTCTATATAATTTTATATATATTTGTACAATATTAATATTTTATATCATATGGCTAAAATTATACTACTATTATTTATTGTATCATGCGCAGTTTCACCATTATTTGGGCAAACTATCGTTATCAATACACTAGAGCAACTAAAAGAGTTTCGTGATAAGGTAAATAGTGGAGAGTATGCTAGTGCTTCGGTGACACTTGGGGCTAATATTGATCTTAAACACGAACCGTGGGAGCCTATTGGGGTACACGATTTAGAACAAGAGGTATTTAGGCCATTTAGTGGAACCTTTGATGGTAATGGTAAAACAATCAAACGATTATTTGTAGATAGATCGAATCAAAGTGCTAAGCACTGGGGTTTTTTTGGGTATATAGCACCAGATAACACTAATCAAACCCCTGTAATAAAAGATTTAACTTTCGAAAATGTTAATGTTAGCTTACATAGCACTTCGGCAGTGATTGTTGGTTTAAATATCGATGGTGTGATTTCAGGCTGTACAGTTAGAAATGGATATATGCAGCTCGAAAGTTGCTATACTGTAGGGGGGATTGTTGGCATGAATAGGGGAGTCGTAGAGAATTGTGTTAATAATATTAATATAGTTGCTAGTGGCAATATTAATACTTTCTATGCTCTAGGGGGTGTGGTTGGACAAAATTATGGAATAGTGAGAAAATCGCAGAATAAAGGATCAATAAAAATTTTACCTGACAATAGAGATGTGATTTGCGATGATGTTGGCGGTATTGTTGGGCGAAACGAATTGGGGTATGTTTATTCATGTGATAATTATGGTTATATTGATGCTAAATATAATCGCACAGTAGGAGGGGTGGCAGGTACTCATAGTAATGGAGCGATTGTAGGGTGTAATAACTATGCACAAGTTTATGGGTATAGAGATTGTGCTGGTATAGTAGGCTCTAATTCGGCAAGGGTTATAGGTTGTGATAATTTAGGTGATATCGAGGGTATTATTGTTGTTGGGGGTATTGTAGGGACAAATCACTTTAGTGTAGTAGAGTGTTGTGCTAATAGAGGAGCGATTAAAGCTCGTGAAAAATATTGCGGAGGGATTGCAGGTGAAAATAGTTCGAGAATAATCTCATGTTATAGTTCGGGTAATGTGATAAAAGGTGTAGGTATTGCCAATCGAACAAGACTTGTAAAAGAGTGTTACTACATCTATGGTGAGGATAATGGTCAAGGAGAAAGTGTGAATGATATTGCCTCGTTAAATCGGAAAATTGATGTAATGAATAGTAATCTAAATGATATAAGCTATCAATTTTATCAACCTAAGAGAAAGAGTGATACGCCACAAATTAAGGCAAAACATCGCTCAGAT
>CAYJHM010000323.1:0-1644 GCA_964369935.1 uncultured Rikenellaceae bacterium | reverse complement strand
TACAAGGAATCAAAGAGGCTTCGGTTGATCTTAATGGTTTCGAGCTTAAGCTAGGTATTGCGCACGGATTAGGACATGCTCGTCAGATGCTTAATGATATACGTGATGGTAAGAGCGATTACCATGCAATCGAGATTATGGCTTGTCCAGGTGGTTGTATCGGTGGAGGAGGTCAGCCTCACCACCATGGTAATAGTGAGATTCTTAAGGCTCGTACTAAGGCTATTTATAACGAAGATAGTTCTAAGGCGGTACGTAAGTCTCACCTTAACCCATACATCTTGAACCTGTATCAGGAGTATCTAGGTGAGCCGCTTGGTGAGAAGGCTCATCACCTACTACACACTCACTATTTTAATAAATCGAAGTAGAAGATAACCTTAATAATTTATATATTATGGAAATGAAAGCAGAAAAATTATCTCCAAAAGCAATAGAGGATGTTATTGCTATCTGCGAGAGTTCTAATAACTCTCATTTGGAGCTTATAAATATTCTTCACGCAGTACAGAGCCATATTGGTTATCTGCCAGTAGAGATTCAGCGAGTGGTTGCTAAGCAGTTAGGTATTGCACCATCTAAGGTATATGGTGTGGTAACATTCTATTCGTTCTTTACAATGACTCCAAAGGGCAAGCACCCAATATCAATTTGTATGGGAACAGCTTGTTATGTTAGGGGCGCCGAGAAGATTCTTGACGAGTTTAGAAAGCAGTTAGATATTCCAGTAGGCGGAACAACAGCAGATGGAAAATTCTCACTAGATTCGCTTAGATGTGTTGGAGCTTGCGGATTAGCACCAGTGGTGTTAGTAGGCGAAAAGGTTTATGGTCGAGTTAAGATGGAGGATGTTAAGAAGATTATAGCAGAGTACAATCAATAATTCAATGGGCTACCAGTTATGGTAGCCCATTTTTTTTGTTTGTGTTTGCCCCATTATAGCAACTATGTCATTTTTTTTGACTATATTTGCAACTTAAAACGATATATTGGTTATGAGTACACGGATTTTTGAATTGATAGGACAATACTGGATTCTTATGTCGCAGGTTTTTCGCAAGCCTGTAAAGCGTTCTATTATGATGAGGCAAACAATAAGTGAGATAGATAAATTAGGGGTCGATTCGATAGGTATTGTTACAGTCATATCTGCATTTATTGGTGCGGTAGTGGCTCTTCAGATGATTATTAATTTCGAATCACCTTTTATTCCTAAGTACCTTATAGGGTATGCAACAAAAGAGACACTGATACTTGAGTTTAGCTCAACTGTGGTTGCTCTTATTTTAGCAGGTAAGGTGGGTTCTAATATTGCATCAGAGTTGGGAACTATGCGTATCACCGAGCAGATTGATGCCCTTGAGGTGATGGGTGTAAATTCGGCAAATTACTTGATTCTTCCTAAGATTGTAGCTGCTATGTTCTTCTTCCCGTTTCTTACTGTAATAAGTATCTTTGTTGGTATAATTGGGGGTTATGTTGCTATATTAACAGTTGGTTCGATGACTCCAGATGAGTATGTAACAGGTCTCTTCTACTACTTTAAGGTGGGGGGTGTTGTTTACGGCATACTAAAAATGGTAATTTTTGAATATATTATAACCTCATTTTAGGATTTAAATGTATAATAAAAAAATAATAAAA
>CAYJHM010000322.1:0-1645 GCA_964369935.1 uncultured Rikenellaceae bacterium | reverse complement strand
ATATCCAACTAATTGTTTGTCAATTAGTTGGATATTTTTGTTAAGTTTTCTGTATTACCCTTATTATGCCGTAAACCAAACAATTTACGTTTTAGGGAAATTGCTCTGTTTAAATTGTTTGCATATTTGCACACTCCATAGCTCTGTTTACTTTCTTAACTAGTCCACATAATACTGCTCCTGGGCCTAGCTCGGTGAATGATGTTGCTCCGTCAGCTATCATATTTTCAGCTATCTGTGTCCATCTTACAGGCGATGTTAGCTGAGCAATTAGGTTAGCTTTAATCTGCTCAGGGTTGGTGTATGGTTTAGCATCAACATTCTGGTATATTGGGCAACGTGGCTCGGCAAAAGGAGCTGCTTCGATTGCTGCTGCTAGCTCAACCCTGGCTGGTTCCATTAATGGAGAGTGGAATGCGCCACCTACATTTAGAGGAAGTGCACGTTTTGCTCCTGCCGCTTTTAGTGCCTCGCAAGCAGCATTAACTGCCTCGATAGAGCCCGATATTACTAATTGGCCTGGGCAGTTGTAGTTAGCAGGTACTACCACACCATCAATCTCGCTACACACTCGCTCAACTGTTTCATCGTCTAAACCTAATATAGCAGCCATAGTAGAAGGTTCTATCTCGCAAGCCGCTTGCATAGCTAAAGCACGTTGCGAAACTAAACGTAAACCATCCTCGAACGATAAAACACCAGCCGACACAAGAGCACTAAACTCGCCTAACGAGTGTCCAGCAACCATCTCAGGGGTGAAATTTTCGCCCAACGACTTTGCTAATATTACCGAGTGGATAAATATTGCAGGTTGAGTAACCTTCGTTTGCTTTAATTCTTCGTCTGTGCCGCTAAACATAATATCTGTTATTCTGAAACCTAGAATATCATTTGCTTTTTCAAACATCTCTTTAGCCTCAGGTATCGAGTCGTACATCTCTTTACCCATACCTACAAACTGAGCGCCCTGCCCAGGAAATACATAAGCTTTCATAAAGTAATTTTTTAGTTATTATTTTTTAATTAATCTCAAAACAATGGAAGTTAGAATGTATCCTATAACTATAAATGGGATAGCTATAACTTGAAAAATAATCATCGCAATAGCCGATAATGCAACAAAAATCACTTGCACACCATATTTTTTGAATGTGAACCCCTTAAATTTAAGGGCGAACATTGGAATTTCGCTCACTAGCAACAACGACATAACTATAGCAATGATTGTTAAGTGTGTAGTTGTTAAAATTTCAGATAATTGAGGTTCGTAGATAGATAGGTAGCCAATAGCTCCAAAAAATATTGCATTAGCAGGAGTGGCAAGCCCTAAGAATCCTTCGCTTTGGCGAGTATCGATATTAAATTTTGCTAGACGTAACGCCGAAAAAAGAGCTATAATAAAAGCAGGGTAACCTACGCCCATAGTAAATAGAACACAAGATGGAGCTACCCCAAAACTTACCATATCGGCAAGCGAATCAAGCTCTTTGCCCATAGGTGAGTATGCTTTTAATAATCTAGCAGAAAATCCATCTAAGAAATCAAAAAATAGTGATGCCACCATACAATAGAATGCTATAGGAAGATCGCCACCTAGAGCCGATACTATACCAATACAACCTGCAAATAGGTTGAGTAGTGTAAT
>CAYJHM010000321.1:0-1650 GCA_964369935.1 uncultured Rikenellaceae bacterium | reverse complement strand
TTGTTTGTATTTAATGTGATATATAGCTTATAGTATGTTCTATATGATATGTTAGAATAAAAAATTAATGTAAAATTTATTAGAATTATTTTGCATATTGATTTTTTTTATCTAACTTTGTGATGTTATATATGGGTTTTGTTACTATGTGCCTCAATTGTAAGCAGTTCTATGTTCATTACAATTGGTATTTAGTCGCAAATATGAAAGAAAGAAAAAGAAATTATATTAATTAAAAAAAATGATTATGAAAAAAACACTGATTCTCCTTTTAGCAGCAGCTTTTACGGGAGTAACAACAGTAAGTGCACAACAAACAGGTGCACCTATCGAGAAAAACGAGTACATCGTTGGTGGTATTTGGGACAATTGGTTTGTATCAGTTGGAGCAGGTATAGGAACTAACGCTACTTTAACAAACAAATTTAGCCGTATGGGTGGTTTAGGTGGTCTTAATGACAACTTCTCTCTTGCTTTTGATGCGTCAGTTGGTAAGTGGTTTACTCCATTTGTTGCGGGTAGATTACAGTACAATGGTTTTGAGGCAAAAACACAAATCAATGGTAGTCAATCAATTACTTGGAACTCTTTTGGTCTACACGCTGATGCTATGTTAAACCTTACAGCTTTAATCCGTGGTTACAATCCAGAGGGTCTTTACGATCTTATTCCTTTCGCAGGAGCAGGTATCCTAATTGATGGTAGCAACAAAGAGCCACTTTATGTAGCTGGTTTATTAAACAAGTTCAGACTAACTAGCTGTTTAGATGCTAATGTTGAACTACGTGCAGGTGTATCTTCTACTCGTTTTGTTCCAACAACAAACAACCTAGGTACATTCTTTATGCCACTTAGTGCTACTGTAGGTCTATCTTACAACTTCGGTAAGAACTTCGCTAAAGGTTACAAAACTACAATGCAGATTTATGACGATGCTAAGAACTACTACGAGGCTCCACTAAGAGCACAAGTTGAGGCTCTTAACTCTAAGAACAGCCAACTTACTAACACAACTAACAGATTATCTCGTGAGAACGCTAATCTTAAAGGTGAGTTATCTGTAGCTCAAGCTGAGGCTGCTAAGGCTATCAAAGAGGCTATCGTTTATACAGCTCTATTCAACATTAACTCTGCTAAACTAACTGCTAAGTCTGCTGACCGTTTAATGATGTTAGCTGGCGAGATTAAATCTACAAACAGCAACTACATCATCGAAGGTTATGCTGATTCAGCAACTGGTACTCCAGAGTTCAACCAAGAGTTAAGTCTTGCTCGTGCTAACGCTATCTACAACATTCTTGTTGAGAAGTGTGGAATCGACGCTAACAGATTAACTGTTGTTGCTAAAGGTGGTTCTAACGCTTACGAGCAAATCAAGCTAGACAGAAATGCAATCGTAATTATGGATAACAAGTAATCCAAAATTATAACATCTATAATGCGGCACGATACTCAATATCGTGCCGCATTTTTTTGGGCAATGGTGCCAAAAATAGGGTATAATGGTAAAAAATAACTGATGAAACAGCTGTAACATTGTAACCGTCTCCCCGGTGACGTATTGATTTACCTTTTAAATATATTGACCTTTGTGGCATAATTTTAAAAGTCAATATTTATGTTATTTAATTTAGAAGTTAGCACAAAGTT
>CAYJHM010000320.1:0-1664 GCA_964369935.1 uncultured Rikenellaceae bacterium | reverse complement strand
GAGTATGATACTTTCTTGACAGGCATCACTTACACCATATACTTTGATTGGAAAGCTGATACAAACTCTTCAGGTAATTATATCTTAAGTGAAATAACGAATGCTTCAGTTACGACACATACTAATTATTTTTCAGCAGGGATGGCTTATTCTGTATATGATGTAGATTTAACTCAGAATACATACACCGTTTCTAGAGACAAGAAAAGTGTAACTTTTAATACCTCATATGATTTTATTTATCAGCATAAAGAAATGTATAAGGTATACGAAAGATCAGAAGATTATGTTGTAAAACTAGATTTTAATGATTTAATATAGGAATCAAGGAAGGTGAAGAATTATGAAAAAACTAATAAGTTTATGTTTAATGTGCACTATAATTTCGAATACTTTTGCTACAGCAACGTATGCAAATTTAGAAAATGGAATGGAAGGTATTTCGTTAAATCAGGAATTCGATAATGTTATTGAAATATCAAATGACCGAATTGAAACAATAGATAATGTTATTGATTCAACACCAGAGCTAATTGATGATTTTTTTAAAAATGATGGTATAATAATAATACGTGGAGATGAAACGGCACCACCTATAAGATTAGAGGAAAAACTTGAATTGCCAGTTATGGAAGAAAGTGTTCCAATAGTACTCAACTCTAATGACGATTTGTCTGAAGTGGGAGTTGATATTGCAACTATTTATTATAGGCAAGGCAATGTCATGGGTGTTCATGAAATCAATGTAGATTCTAATTCTGTTGGGACTAGTGACGGCATTATTAACGAAGTCGTAAATGAAATACGTGAAAATCAAACAGAACCATCACAAAGTATGGTGCAAGCTAGATCATCAGGTAATAATGAATTAATTGGTGAAAAAAATTATACAGTGATTAGAAGTCCACGAGGTAAAATGACAGCTTACTATGATATTTATAGTGTGCAAAATCATAACACACAAGACTACTATATTGTCAAAGCAAATATAACGGGTATGCCTGGAGCTGATTTAGGTGGTAGCTATGAAACAAAATATAAAGGAGAAGCTTTAGATGTAATTATAGATACTTCTTCAACAGATATTATACTTGAGGCGTTTGGCCCTGAAAGAAGTGTTACAAATAGTAGTATTGGAATAGAATTAGGTGGTTCTATTGAAGAAGATAAAATAACTGGTAGTGGCTCATTATCTTATACTCATTATTTTGACGATACAGAAGTTGATGTGTCAGTACGCTCTCCAGAAGTAGAGTGGAACGTTTCAATGAGTGGTGATGCAAAGAAATCGGCTACCATATTCAAACCAGGCATAAATTTTGGATGCCCGCAAAACAAAAGTAGTATACAAGTTAGTACAAGTGTAGATTATACTGTAGATTCTTGGAATACATCGCCCTATGTCATTTCACTTAATAAAACCTTTACTTGTTATCCAACTTCTGTAGATTAACTATTGTGTTTCAGCTGTATAAGTTGTATAATGTAAGTAGTTAATTTAATATAGTTAAAGGAGTACAATAAATGAAAAAATATATATCAAAAGCTATGATTGGATTATCTGTTTTATTTGCAGGTATAATAATATATATTGTGGTTTCTGTTCTTACACAAGAAATCTTTTTTCATGAATTTGAGAAATTTGCATTAGTTGGATCTATTGC
>CAYJHM010000319.1:0-1688 GCA_964369935.1 uncultured Rikenellaceae bacterium | reverse complement strand
ATTAAAGTTACTTATCAACTATACAACCCCAAGGGGGTAAAAGTGGGTAAACCTGTTACTATTACAAAAAAATATCCATTAAAAAACAAGTATTAAAGTTTGTACAGCTAAACTTTAATTACTAATTTTGGAGTTTAACAGATTTTTAACCATAAAAAATTAAACGTATGATAAAAAGATTAAGTTTCGCAGCAATGGCAGCTGTTTTAATTTCGTGCGGCGAGACAAAAGTTGTTAATGAGAGCGAGATAAGGGCAACAAATTTCCCTATCATCCCTACCATTACATTTAATCAGATAGCAGGTGCACCTAACTTATCGCAACCTCAACTGATTAAAGGTGATAAATTTGATATAAGAGTTGAAAAGCACGGTAACGCATACCCTAACCTTTTCGATTATAATCGTGATGGCAAGCTCGACCTACTAGTGGGTGAGTTTGAAACAAGTGCAGATGGAAGTAGGATTAAGGCATTCCTAAATACTGGAACAACCGCAAAACCAAAGTATAGTGGCGAATTCGAGTATGTTACCGATGTTACTGGAACACCAATCTACAACAACGATGCGTGGTGATGCCTTGGCTTTCAGCTACAGGTTGTAGATATAGATAATGATGGCTTTAAGGATATACTAACTGGTGGTTACAATCCTGGCTCGATAAGATTTTACAAAGGAGGCAAAGATGGGTTCCACCCTCTTGCTTATATCCCTGAAGAGGGTATTCCAAACCCTGGGCAGCGGGCGGGTGGACAAAAAGTAGAGGATAGGAAAGACCCACGGGCGCTAAACTACCAAAACTACACGACAGCAGATTTTGCCGACTTTAATGGTGATGGATTAATAGACCTTATCGCTTCAGGTGGCGGTGGAGTACGTGTAGCACTAAACGTAGGTAGCAAAACAGCTCCTAAATTTGGTATGCGCAATGATATTCTCCTTACCGATGGAACTCCTATGTATGTACCAGGAGATAAAGGGTTTGTTTATAGGAATAACACAAATATGATTGACTGGGATTCAGACGGCGTACTTGATATTCTACTTACTACCTCGTCTACCTCACAAATCACAGACAGGATAACATTCTTTAAGGGTGTAAAAAGTGCGGACGGCCTTCGTTTTAATAAGGGAATAGACCTTATCAAGCGTGACGACAGAAAAGCACTACCAGGTTGCGAGTACAATATCCGTTCGTTAGACTACAATGGCGATGGTGTACTAGATTTATTAATCGGGGTATCGTTACCAACAACAAATGGTTATGACATTGATGAGAGGGTTAGTTGGGAGTATCTTGACGAGCTTCAAATTCAGGGCCCAGGTAAGGATATTGGCTTACAGATTAAGTATATTGGTAGGCTAGATGGTATTGAGGATATTAGAGCATTTCTTGCCCTACCAGAGGAGGAGCAGCAAAAGCACTACGACAAACTGCCTCCTCTTGAGAAACGTATTGAAAACGATCTTGCAAAAGGCGATAAGAGTATGGCTAAGAGGCAACTTGGAAAATTATCAGATCCAAAATATTACACGCTTCGCCATAGAGGTTTTGTATATGTTATGTATGGGGGGAATGGAGCCCCAGCAGACGACTGAGGCCCTTCTGGCTGATAGTCTTATCAACAAAGGTAGAGTTCTACCTTAAAATAATACACAAAACTCAGATTCAAGAAGAGTTTGGACTTG
>CAYJHM010000318.1:978-1705 GCA_964369935.1 uncultured Rikenellaceae bacterium | reverse complement strand
GTTAGCATTAAAGAAGTTGAGTAGGAAAAATAAATAACGCATAGGTCATGATAAAACCAAATTGAAAGAAGGTTTGTATATGGGCAATAATTGGTATTTGGCTGAACTTTTAAATAATGATTTAAAAACAGCTCATCACTCTATAGTTATTAAACATTCAATTTCTGTAGAAGAAATGCAGAATATAATGGATTGCTTTGAATTCGTCGGCATTTATTCTAAGATAACCATGTTAAAAGATATTGTCATACAGAATGGTATTGATTTTAAAAGGAGTGTTTCGCCACAATATATAAAACAACAACGAGAAAACAAAATTCCCTCTTCAAAAATAGTATTAAATGCAAATCGAGTATCTTTAAACTATGCTACTTCTATCCGAATTTTTATTGACTTTACAGAAAAATTAATTAAAGATTACGGAACCAAAAATGATGTTGATGAGTTTAAAGTTTTATGCAGCAAACTATATGATGATAATTTAGAGTACAGATTCTGGTCTAATTTCCGGAATTATGTTATACATTATGATTTCCCTTATACACAATTTAAGGCTAGTGAAAATGAAGGCTATAAAATTTGTTGTCTAAAAAGTCATCTGTTAAAATTCGGCAACTGGAAACACTCAAAAAATGATATCGAGTGCATGGGGGAAGAAATAAATCTCCCTGCTATGGTGGATGTTATGGGTGGTTTAATATACGCACTATATATTGACTTTTTCTCA
>CAYJHM010000318.1:0-968 GCA_964369935.1 uncultured Rikenellaceae bacterium | reverse complement strand
TATCTCCAGTATTGAAAAGTTTCAAAAGTATTGTAAAGATAATAATGTTAATCACCCTATATTCTTTAATATGATTAGCAAGAACTTTGAAGCTGGAAATGAGATGAAACCTCTTCCAATCAAGGAGCTGTATGATATGTTCAAAGTATTAGACAGTAACCCTCGTATTAAAATAAATTATATCAAATAATATGAACTTTTAATATCAATTTAATATCACAGCACACAGAAAAAGGCTAAAAACCCGCATAAACACAGGATTTTTAGCCTTAATTTTTTTACTCCCACTCCTGCCAAGGTTTATCCCGAATAGCACATCTGGTGTGGGCACATAGTGGCTAGCATCTTATATACGGTTAATTTCACTTATACTTCTATTCACATGACCCTCGTTGTACTTTTTGTGTACCTACCGTGTACCTGTACTTTTTTCTTTAATCCGATTGTCGTGTTTTATCATTACGAGTAATTTTATAGTAGAACCTATCGCAGTAATGCAAATAATTCAACACTCAACACTACTAATATTATTATATAATATTAGTGAGATATTTGCAATAAAAGTTACACATTAATCGTACATGCGAATTATATATCAGCTAACAGACTATGATAATTCTCATAGTCTGTTAGCTCTTAACAACCACTTCCAAGGCACACTTTCTTAGACAAAAAACAAGGTTGATATAGGTAAACTAACGGAAATGACGGACGAGGACTACGAGAATACAACCGCCGAGCTGATAGCCGATTTTGAGTAGGCGAAAGCCTACTCAATTGGATATTTTGTGATTGTTAAAAACTATTATTAGTAGTAAGATTGCAAGTGTAAATTAAACGAAATGATAACATTTTCACTCCCCCCAAAAAAACTGAAGAATAATTGATATTATCGTAGTAACAATAATACCGCCGATTCCCCAAAGTGCCGTTTGTTTTGCGCTTTTTTTGCTTTGGTTTTCGATAGG
>CAYJHM010000317.1:0-1707 GCA_964369935.1 uncultured Rikenellaceae bacterium | reverse complement strand
AAAGAGGATGGGCTTACCGATGAGCAAATAGAACGATATATTAAATATATGACAATATAATATATTATTGATATTAACAAAATTAAAAATCATTTTACCTATTATTCGGTAAAATGATTTTTTTTATGTAAATTTGCATTGTATATGCTAACAAAAAAGATTATGAAACTACATATATATAATACATTAACTAGGCAGTTAGAGGAGTTTATTCCTGTTAATCCACCTATGGTTGGGCTATACGTTTGTGGCCCTACCGTTTATGGCGATGCTCATTTAGGGCACGCTAGACCAGCTATTACATTCGATATACTATTTAGGGTACTGCAACACTCTGGATACAAGGTGCGATATGTACGTAATATAACCGACGTAGGACATCTTGAGAATGATGGCGACAGTGGCGAAGATAAGATAGCAAAAAAAGCACGAATAGAGCAAATCGAGCCAATGGAGGTATCGCAATACTATACTAACCGCTACCGCGACTCGATGCGCAGATTAGGTGTTAAGCCACCATCAATTGAACCATTAGCTTCGGGGCATATAATCGAACAGATTGAGCTAATTAAAAAAATTATTGAAAATGGATATGCTTACGAATCGAATGGTTCGATATATTTTGATGTGCAGAAGTATAACAATTCAAATAATTATGGCATTTTATCGGGCAGGGTTCTCGAGGATATGTTATCTGGCAGTCGTGCTCTTGATGGGCAAAGCGATAAGCGTAACAGCTACGATTTTGCCCTTTGGAAGATGGCAACACCCGAGCATATTATGCGTTGGCCATCGCCGTGGAGCGTAGGTTACCCTGGCTGGCATCTCGAGTGTTCGGCTATGAGTGCAAAATATTTGGGCGAGCGATTTGATATACACGGGGGAGGTATGGACTTAATGTTCCCTCACCACGAGTGCGAGATTGCTCAATGTAATGCCGCATACAACCACGAATCTGCCACTTATTGGATGCACAATAATATGATAACTATCAATGGGCAGAAAATGGGTAAATCGTTAGGTAACTTTATCACTCTCGACGAACTTTTTAGTGGGACACATCAGTTATTAGAGCAGGCATATTCGCCAATGACCATACGATTTTTTATTCTTCAGGCGCACTATCGTAGTACATTAGATTTCTCTAACGAAGCTCTCAAAGCAGCTGAAAAGGGATTAGATAGACTCTTTAAAGCTCTTACTACTCTTGATAAGATTACTGCACACGAAAATTCTACTATTGACGTTCGCACCCCTATTCAAGAGAGCTACAAGGCTCTGTATGACGATATAAACACCCCAATAGCTATTGCAAAATTATTTGATATTGTTAGGTTGATTAACCAAGTTGATAATAACGAAGCAACAATATCAAGCGACGATTTAAGCTATCTACGCAACGAGTTTAAATTAATTGTAAACGACATCTTAGGTATCGAGGGCGAACAATCAGATAACCATACCGATACACTTTCGGGATTAATTAATATGGTTCTCGAAATGCGCATGGAGGCAAAAGCCAATAAAGATTGGGCAACATCCGACCGCTTACGTGATGCCTTAACCGAACTAGGCGTAAAGGTTAAGGATAGAAAAGATGGGTTCGACTGGGAACTAAGTTAGCCTTTAAACCTGAGTTTATCTGATTTACAGAGGCTAATTCGCAAAACTCTAGTTCAAGAAGGCTTTTCCCATAAGCACGTCATC
>CAYJHM010000316.1:1324-1723 GCA_964369935.1 uncultured Rikenellaceae bacterium | reverse complement strand
ATAGTAAAATCAAATACGAATTGCAAGTTTTTGGGTTTTTATTTTTGGGTGTATCTTACTGTCGTAATAGGTGGTGGTGGTAAGACACGTGTTATAGATATAAAATAAATATCCGACTTAGAAACAAGAAAGTCGGATATTTAAGATTGGAGAATATTATGATCTAATTGATTTTGATATCGCTATAGTTTTCTCTATTTTATGCATAGGTGATTTTGTATTTCAATCTGTAATCACCAATATTAATTAATAAAAACACTGGTAATATAGAGTATTACAGTAAATATTAATGATAAATTGAATATTTTATGACTTTTTTTCATTTGTGTATCACTTCCATCGTAGAATTTATTGTGTATTCGTTCAATTCTTTTATTAGTTAATATTAAACGTATCACT
>CAYJHM010000316.1:0-1314 GCA_964369935.1 uncultured Rikenellaceae bacterium | reverse complement strand
CAAGATACCACACAATCTGACCTGGGGCAATAAAGCCTCCCCATATCATCCCAATTATTGATGACACATTACCAGATATTATAAATGCCAAGGTAATACAAACCATATCAGCAGAATATTTTCCTTTAACACGCCATGCATGATCTACATTTATTATTGCAAACAAATAATATTTAATTAATTTCATAATATCTTACTTAAATAGAGTTAAACTTAAACTGTAATTTAATCTGGAGTCTTTTATTGTCGGCATAATCACATTGTAATGTGTTTGTACTGAAATATATTTTAAGGTATGACAAGCTAGTGCCGTTATCGCTCCATAACCTTTGCCATATTTAGCTCCTATTCTTATACTTGCCGCTAAAGAACTCAAATCAAAGATAGCATCTATTTTATGGGCTGCTATAGCTTCTTTATCCCCAATTACAGATACTGCATCAATATAACTAATAGCTGATGTAAGGTTTCCCAGTCTAGTAAAAGAGGTAATAGTTGTACTGCTCAGTGAATTTACAAATCTATCGTATACAATTGACATATCAGTTATTACACTAACAAAAGAATTCATTTCTAAAAGTTCATCCATACTAAAATTCGACATTAGTTTTTCGAGTTTCGCAACATTAGCAGATAAGAAACTATAGTTTAACTCAATGTTATCATTCCAATCAACACCCGTGAATCTACCTTTCATATAGTAGTTCCAACCCTTACTGTCAAGTGTTGGTAATCCTCTTGCCTTATTGATATAATCCTTAAACCACTCTAATTCACTATTGGGAACAGTAACAACAGCATCACTTCCATCGTTAGTATTCAACAATTCATTTCCCCATGCATCTTCATATATTGTTGCAAGCATACCATTCGGATCAATAAACAACATCGGATTATTACCACAGTAAACATAAGGACTTACATATTGCTCCGCAGGATCAGTGCCAAACCAACGACCAAGCTCTGCATCACACATCCGTGCACCATAATCCAAATAACCAAGTTCACCTGTTGTTTGTTCTTCCTTGCCATTATACAGGAACCTATTACTTGCAGACTGTAAGGATGTTGCGTCGTCATGTCGTCCACCAAACGGATAATAGCTGTTTTGTGCTATTAATGTGCCATCTTGGTTGAAAACCACTCGTACACTACCCAAATGATCGGTCAGGTGATAATTTACATCTATGCCCGATGTGGTTTTTTGAATACGTCCATCACTAAAACCAACACTTTCCCAAGTAGAAGTGTTGCCACTTCTGCTATATATCAATGATCCTTGACCAACCCCCGAATAGTTTAAAAATTATTGAC
>CAYJHM010000315.1:806-1725 GCA_964369935.1 uncultured Rikenellaceae bacterium | reverse complement strand
AGTACCGTGAAGTTTTTAATCAAAAAGAAAAAGATCACATGGTTGATGTAAAAGTACTATATCAAACAGCAATTTCAGTTCGAAATGGCTGCTTTTTAGGCTTTATAATTGTTACTTTAATATATTACAAGAAATATAAACAAAACAGTTTATATTACCTGTGTAAAGGTTATTTAAAAGCTTTTGGTTATACATTAAGCCTATTTATAGTTGTTGGATTTTTTGCTTTTCTAGATTTTAATGCTTTTTGGACTTTGTTTCATCAGCTAGTTTTTACTAATGATCTGTGGTTATTAAATCCCAATACTGATATTTTAATTATGATGGTCCCACTTGGTTTTTTCTATGATTTAGTATTTAAGATTGCTACAACCTATTTAGTTAGTGTGATTACATTAATGATCATAGCTGCATTCATTAAAAGAAGGGGGACAAAATCATGATTCATGTTGTATTATATCAACCTGAAATACCACAAAACACAGGCAATATAATGCGTACCTGTGCTGCTACTAATAGTATTTTACACTTAATTAAACCTCTTGGCTTTCGTCTTGATGAAAAAGCAATTAAGCGATCAGGTATGGATTATCGAGAAGATGTTGATTTTTATTTATATGATAATTATGAGGAATTTTACAAACAGCATCATGATGGTTTTTATGTATTTATGAGTCGTTATGGCAAAAAAGCACCAAGTGATTTTGATTATACAAGCACATCTAAGGATATATATCTAGTCTTTGGTAAAGAAAGTACAGGTATTGATAAAGTAATACTTAAAAATAATTTAGAAAAATGTGCTCGTTTACCTATGAACCCACATGCTAGAAGTTTAAATTTATCAAATTGTGTTGGTATTGTTGTTTATGAAGTGTTAAGACAATTAGATTATTTGAATTTAAGTAATGTAGAAGTA
>CAYJHM010000315.1:0-796 GCA_964369935.1 uncultured Rikenellaceae bacterium | reverse complement strand
AAGGAGAGGATTGGCTACTTGATGAGTGAATTGCTTGATTATTTTGAGCGAAGTAAAAAACTTGTACACCTTGCATCAATAATATTGGCAAACTATTTTGTAATATCGAGTATAGTGAATATTGCACTAGGATTAGAAATTATTTATAGTGAGGGTACGATAGAATTTATTGACATATTAGATTCAGTATGGCTGCCAACAACATGGATTGGCAGAGCAGTTTTATCTTATATGCAGTACTATTTTAGCAATGGACTGGTTTTTCTCTTATCTTTAATCAATACTATCCAATACCATGACCTTATTTTATTTGTATTACTATTTTTTTATTGGTCAGTACTTACGAAAAATACTGTTATATTATTAAAACAAAAACTATTTTATTATATTGTTATGTTACAAGCTATAAGTTATTGTGTCATGCTGTCCTTCATTTATTTAGCATTAAATTCTTTAAGTACATCTTTAGCATTTAATAATTTAAAAGCAGGAGCTTTAATATTTATTATCATTAACGTTATTAGATTATTATTGGCAAGTATAACATTGTTTTTAAGACAAAGAAAAAAAAGATATACAGAATGATAAAAACAAGAAAGTATGTACTTTCTTGTTTTTATAATATAAAGTTTATTAATTTGTTTAAATTAAAATTCCTTCATGTTTGAAAAATTTGCTTTTTCATTACCGTCATTTTTGCTTCTGATGTGTCGTTTTCCATCGCGCCCTTTAAATAACATAGCATTTTCTATTTTTCATTTTTCGCCAGCCTCTAACTACCTGGCCGCCGCCGCCC
>CAYJHM010000314.1:0-1735 GCA_964369935.1 uncultured Rikenellaceae bacterium | reverse complement strand
TCACAAAGCACTTTCGAGGTTTAATTTTGGATAATGGTATCGCGGAGACGGTTACATTTCAAGAAGGCTTTGGGCTGCGTTCAAAACAAAATATTTACCCCCATTTCTGAGAATTACCTCAGAAATGGGGGTAAATATTTTGTTTTTAGTTAGTCGTCCCTTAAAAAACCGAAAAATCAACCGACTATTTCGATAGCATCATTATTATATACACTAATTTATTGTTATTTAGATGTTTGTTTAACACCGATATAGCTCGCTCTCTCTGCGAGTAAATAGTTGTCTTTGGTTTGTTAAGAATTTTAGAGATTTCTGGTATAGAGTAGCCCTCTAGCATTAACTTTATCGTTTCGGCACAATTTCGTGGTACCATCGATACTATTTCGGGTATAATTGAGACAAACTCAGCCTCTATAGCTTTTAGTGTATAGTTGTTGTCGTTTGATTGTTGCTCAACATTATATTTATCTTGAACAACCTTATGCCTACAATACGAATAAAATTGATTTTTTATCAGTACGATTAAATAGGATTTTATTTTGGTTAATGACGAAAATTTTATTTCTCGTTTTTCTAGTATGTATACAAAAGCATCTTGAACTATGTCATCGCTGTCTATTGATTCATTCTTATATAGAGATAAACTATAGAGATACAGCTCTTTATAAAATAAATTATATATCTCCTCGAAAGCAGATATATCACCACTATTAAACCTATCCAGCAGCTGATTTTTATTTTTATATTTAGATGCAATATTTGCCATAGTCTACTTCTTTACCCCCTTGTTAATGCAAAGTTAATATTTTTTTATAATATTTCGTATTTTCTTCAAAGAAAAACGCTATATCTATATAGAATTATAAAATTATGAGACAAAATTATAAAGAAACAGAAAAATTCGAGCAAGAAAGAGATACTATCGTGTCTTCGATTGTTGAAGTGTTGAATGGTAAAAGTGAGGATGCTGCAAAATCGTTATTAGAGTCTATTGCAACAATGGATGGTAACGAAGAGTTTTTGCGTAATATTTCCGATGCGGATTATTGCGAAAAAATGGCTGATATAGCTCAAAAATCATTCGATAATAGGAAATTAGATCAATTTCGCGCTAAATTATTGGCAACGAAAAGGGCAAAACGTAGGCTTACAACCAGAATAAGTGTCGCTGTGTCGGCTGCTGCGATTATTTTGGTATCGGCTATTGTTTTTACAAATAAACCACACACTCCACTCTCTAGTATCGTTTCTAGTAACCAAATTTCGCAACCTACGATTATTGTTAATGGGGGCGAATCAATAGCACTAACAAACGAAGTACAAAGTAGCACCTCGAATGATAGTATAACTAAGATGATTTCGAGAACTAATTTAAAAGACGCACCTCAAGATACATCAAGAACAATTGTGATACCTAAAGGATACACTTTTAAGTTGAAATTAGACGATGGTAGTGAGGTGATATTAAATTCGAATAGTAGGTTTACTTACCCTACTACTTTTACAGCAAATGCTAATGAAAGACGTGTTAAGCTTAAGGGAGAAGGATATTTTAATGTGGTCAAAAAAGACAAGCCATTTATTGTTGAGTGTAATGAGGGCGAAGTTAAGGTTTATGGAACATCTTTCAATGTAAAAAATAGTGGTGGAGATAGGTTCGAAACAGTGCTTGTAGAGGGTAGAGTAGGGGTGACGCCTGATGGTGGTAGTGAGGTAATTATATCGCCTAATCAGA
>CAYJHM010000313.1:0-1741 GCA_964369935.1 uncultured Rikenellaceae bacterium | reverse complement strand
ACGTATAGTAACAAATGAGCCACTAAATGAGCCACTAAATGAAAGCAAAAACGATATATATAATTTTATAAAAATAAATGATGGTATTTCAATATCTGAAATAGTTAGACAGAGTGAGCTTAGCCGTAGTACAGTAAAACGTGCTATCACAAAACTAAAAGAGATGGGATTAATTGAACACAGAGGTTCTGATAAAACAGGTGGATACTACATTATAAACGATAACAATGAATAAAAAACGTAAGGAGCAAATATTTTTATATACATTTGTGGTTTTTGCATCTACTGCCTTAGGGTTAGGTGCAAGGGAGTATGCTCTATCTATCGGTGTTGATAGTTTTGTTGCAACAGCTACATTTATTGGCATTACCACTGTTGCAATTGCTATGTTCTTTTTATTAAAGATGTCGCTATTGGAATTATTCGAGTGGTTACAAAATAAGGTTACAGCAAAAGAACATAAAGAGATAACATCTCAGATTGAAATTCCTGCGGTTGCTCTCGATAATATTGAAGAAGAAACAAAAATTGAAGTAATTGACATAGAAGATAAATCGGAGATAATAAACGAAAACGAAGTTAATAGCTTAGTTAGTGAAATAAAAAATGTCCCACCACGTCAAGAGATAATACACGATATGATATTTATGCGTTCTATGTACGATAAATTTCTAATTATCGAAGATAGATTGAAGAAGGATGGCTATTTAACTGATAACTTAGAGTGGATTTCTAAGTTCAATGGCAGAAAAGATATAAAATCGCTTATAATTCTCTTAACTGGTCTTATTGAAAAGCAATATTTTATGCCTAATCGAGACACAAAGATAAAACAATTCTTCGAGAAACGTTACAACGTATCAATCGGGCAGAATTTTGAGCGTAGCAGGCGACAGCAATATATTAAGCAATATGATATAACATTCTATAATTACCCATTTTAACATATAATACTACGACCGTATTACGGAATCGTAAATCGTAGTATAATCGTACGATAGTGAGTGTCAGGGAGTTTCTCTGGCACTCACTACGTTTTCTTATATACCACATTAAAACGTCCTACCTTTGCACTGTTCGAACAAATCACAGCCTATGCGCAAGGCTATTTGTAAAATAATAAAAACAGTAAAGATATGGATTTTCAAAATCTTAAAAACAAGCCTTTATGGCAAATGACTGGAGAAGAGTTCCTTTTTCTACAACAAAACGGAACGACCCAACCACCACAGCAATCATTAAAAATTGTAGACACAACCGAAAAACGTCACGTTTATGGTATTGCTGGAATAGCGTCTCTATTTGGATGCTCATTGCCTACTGCTAACCGAATTAAGAAAAGCGGTAGAATTGATCGAGCAATTACACAAATAGGTCGTAAAATAATTGTTGACACAGAACTTGCCCTTGAACTTGCGGGTCGCAAAACTGGAGGGAGATAATTATGCAAAGTCGAATTAATAACGCTCCACAACCGAGAGACATCGCCACCCTATTAGAGTCTGCACGGCTAAGAGTTACGGATGTGTGCGAACAACCACCCGAGGTTATAAAGATTGGAGAGTCGGTTGTGGGTACTCTTGGCAACTTTAGTGGTTGCACAGGTAAGGCTAAGAGCAAAAAGACCTTTAATGTGTGCGCTATTGTTGCAGCAGCTATCTCTAATGGCGAAGTGTTACGCTATCGTGTGACACTTCCGCCTGATAAGCGAAAGATTATCTACATAGACACAGAACAAAGC
>CAYJHM010000312.1:0-1746 GCA_964369935.1 uncultured Rikenellaceae bacterium | reverse complement strand
ATTGGTGACACAGTATCCATAATGGAGACAAGACCTCTTAGTAAGACAAAGCGTTGGAGATTAGTTGAAATTATAGAAAGAGCTAAATAGTTATGATACAACAAGAAAGTAGACTAAAAGTTGCTGATAATAGTGGTGCAAAAGAAGTTTTGTGTATCCGTGTATTAGGTGGAACAAAGCGTCGCTACGCATCTATCGGCGATAAGATAGTAGTAACTGTAAAGAGTGCTACTCCTTCAGGTGATACCAAGAAGGGAACTGTTACAAAAGCAGTAGTTGTTAGAACACGCAAAGAGATTCGTCGTCCAGATGGTTCGTACATCCGTTTCGATGATAATGCAGTGGTTCTATTGAATAATTCAGGCGAGATGCGTGGAACACGTATCTTTGGTCCAGTTGCTAGAGAGTTACGTGATTCATATATGAAGATTGTATCACTAGCACCAGAAGTGTTGTAAACTATAATAATTTACAAAAAGATGTCAGTTAAATTACATATCAAAAAGGGTGATACGGTATTCGTAAACGCTGGACGTAGTAAGTCTCAGAAGGGTAAAGTACTTGAGGTACTTCCAAGTGAGCAGCGTGCAATTGTCGAAGGGGTTAATATCGTTACTAAGCATACAAAACCCTCTGCTAATAATCCTCAAGGAGGAATAGTAAAGCAGGAAGCACCCATTCATATTTCAAATTTGCAGCTGATAGATCCAAAGAGCGGTAAGCCTACGAGAATCGGTCGCAGATTGAATGATAAAGGAAAATTAGTTCGTTATTCTAAAAAATCTGGGGAGGAAATTAAATAATGGTAGTACCTTCATTAAAGACCAAATATGCTGAGGAGATAGTTCCTGCAATGGTCAAAGAATTTGGATATAAGAGCGTAATGCAGTGTCCTAAGATTGAGAAGATTGTTATCAATCAAGGTATTGGGCAAGCAGTTGCAGATAAAAAGTTAGTTGATGTAGCGCAAGCGGAGTTATCGCTTATCGCTGGTCAAGCTGCTGTTATCACACGTTCAAAGAAAGATATCTCTAACTTTAAGCTACGTAAGGGTAACCCGATCGGTGTTAGAGTGACTCTAAGAGATGTTAAAATGTATGAGTTCCTAGAGAGATTAGTTCGTATTTCTCTTCCACGTATTCGTGACTTCAAAGGGATTAATGCTAAACTTGATGGAAGAGGTAACTACACTCTTGGTATCAAAGAGCATATTATCTTCCCTGAGATAGATATTGAGAAGGTGAACAAGATTCTTGGAATCGAGATTACATTTGTTACAACAGCTAGTACAGATGAGGACCCAAGCCGTCTATTAAAGATGTTTGGTCTTCCATTTAAGTCAAATAATCAATAATTAAAGAGAGTTATGGCTAAAGAATCAATGAAAGCACGCGAGGCTAAGCGTCAAAAATTAGTTGCTAAATATGCTGCTAAGCGCGCTGCTCTAAAGGAGGCTGGTGATTATGCTGGTCTGGCTAAGCTACCAAGAAACTCTAACCCTATCCGTCTGCACAACCGTTGTAGCATTACAGGTCGTCCAAAAGGATATATGAGAGATTTCGGTATCAGCCGTATCCAATTTAGAGAGATGGCATCTTACGGTCTTATCCCGGGTGTTAAGAAAGCAAGTTGGTAATATTTTCAAACTTATAAAATTTTAAACAATGACTGATCCAATAGCGGATTTCCTTACAAGGATTAGAAATGCTGTGAAAGCCAATCACAAGGTGGTTGAAGCTCCCAGCT
>CAYJHM010000311.1:1211-1805 GCA_964369935.1 uncultured Rikenellaceae bacterium | reverse complement strand
GTTGACATTTAGCTTCTGTTATATGATTCAATAGGAAATTATATCAAAACCGTACGAGAGAATACAGGTAATCTATCGTATGTTGATAAAAAATTAAGACTAAATGTTCCTGTTGATGCACCGGGCAGATATCGTTACATTGTGCTTGGCGATACGTTTGGTGACGATTTTGTGGTAAACACAGGATCAGTTACAAAATCAGGCTCAGACATAGATAATTTCAGTGTCGAGGCCAATACTTATGCTGGCAAGTTAAGCCGTGAGTTTATTGATAAAGCTTACATTGCTACCGAGGCGAGTGTTTTAGTTGAAGAGGATGTTACTAATGTAACCTCAGAACTTTTCTGTAACAATAATCAAATTGAAATTTCAATTAGTGGGGTAAAGAAAAGTGCTGATGACTATATGGAATTATCATTTAGTGATGATAATCTATCGTTTAACAAAGACAACACACCTAGTGTTAATGTACCATACTTACCTTATTTTGCACACGAACAACCTGAAACGGAGATACTTGAATTAGTACATCACTATAAATTTGAGACAATGCGTTTAATGCACTCTAAGCCATTAATTTTAACAATTAATGTA
>CAYJHM010000311.1:0-1201 GCA_964369935.1 uncultured Rikenellaceae bacterium | reverse complement strand
ATAGAGAAGGAACGACACACACTGTTCATAAGATTGACATAATGAATGATGTAATTCAAAAAGTTCGAGATAATTTTGGAAGATTACTTTACGATGATCAGTTAGACTTAGATTATCAAGATAGTTATGATATGAGTTTCATCTTCAAAAATGATCCTATAACAGGTAAAGTTACTCTTGAGATAAGGGTTCACGACTGGTTAGTATATGATGTAGTGCCAGAAACTATGTAATCCAAATAGATAAATAATATATGACTAAATATAGAGCAATTAATTTATATTTGCTCTATATTTAAGAAAATAAATTTTCAGTAGATTTTATTGTTTCTACTGTATGTAAGATAATAACAAATAATAATGCGACGTAAACTAGTATATACTTTATCTTGTTTGATACTTCTTCACTCTCTTGCTTGCAATAATGATAGAGAGATTGATGGCTTGCACTCTGAAGGCGTTATGAAGTCTATCAAACTTAATATAGCACTCGATTCATATTCTACTCGCAGTGCGGATTTGCCATATAATGATGGAGATGCCGTGGCTTTAGATATTGAAAGAGTTAAAGTATTCACATATGACCAAATTAATGGAGGAAACCAAGTATTTGAAGAAATAGTAGAGTTTTCAAGGAATAGTCAATCAGGAGGATCTACTAGTTATAGTGCTACGATCAGCTGCCCTGATCTATCTAGACGTGTTAAAGTGGTTTTCAATAGCGATAATTTAGATGTTACAGGTGTAGGTACTCTCTCATCTGATGTAAATTCTCGTCAAGGAGGTAGTGATAAAACTGTTGTTCAAGTTTCTGGTGAGGCAGTGATTACATTAAATAATGAAGCAACAATCTCGGCCTCTGCCGAGATGGCGCGCATTCAAATTGTTGACGACATAAAAACTCCTACCGTTACTGAACCTACAATTTATAAAAATCTCACTTTACAAGCGGTATATATTAATAATACAATAATTGAGCGCGGTGGAGTAAAGACACTTACAGCAGACGCTAATATAAACACGGTTTATGGTGTTACAGGTTCGAAGAAAAGTTTGTTTGATGAGCTTAAAGATGCCTCAAATGTGTTTAACTGCACTATTACTGATATAGATGGCAATTACACCTTAACAGATATGGAAAACACTCACTACTTTACACGCAAAGCCGTTTCAATTGGTTATCCTAAACCGGTAGTTGGAGG
>CAYJHM010000310.1:0-1830 GCA_964369935.1 uncultured Rikenellaceae bacterium | reverse complement strand
TTCGGTTGTATTAGTTGTTGGCGAGAAATTTTTAGTTATCTGTAAATCAGTGATTTTAGGATGTGTTGTACCATTATTTTCGCCATCATACCACGAGAGTTCTAACGAGAAGTCATCATTATTAATCCACGGCTCGCTTGTGATATTGTATTGACTCTGCGGCATTAGTGCTGCATATAGATTCCAAAACTCGTTTACCCTATCCTTGATTGGGATATAGAATATTGTGGTATAATCTGCGTGTGGCGGAGTAATGTAGCAGTTCGATACACGCAACGCAGGTTCATAGCTCTTACGTCCATAGTCCGAGCTGAGTCCTGTAAGCGCATTTACAAACACAGAATTTGTATAATCGGTTACCGTGGCATTGGCGAGTAGAGAGACATTGATGGATTGTTTTGCATTACCAACATTGATAATGATATCATCAACTATATCACGAGTAATCTTTAGACGCAATTTTTTCTCCCCAAAACTCTCCTTCCAACTATCACTGGTACTAAAGCCCTCACCAGCATCATCAACAATAGTGATACTACCATCTTCAGGCAATGTTATGTGGGGATTTGCCGTAGGTGTCATAGTTGCTGAACCATCCAACCTATAGTAGTCAAATATCACATCTACAGTATAGTATGTAGTAGTTGATTCAGTAATACTTTGCCACGAACCATCATTGTGCTCTGCCTCGCTAGGCATCGCGGGGCTCTCATAAAGCATATGGCTTTGCGTGGAGTATCTCGAATAGTAATAGTATTTTTTATTTAGAGCAACAGCAAACTCTCCATCGCCCTCAACGAGTTCGTACCCTCCAATATTTACAGATATATTACGATAATTGATACCCCCGTCGCCATCATCAATAGGCAAAGAGATAACTACAACATCTTTTTCCGCAGAACCATAGGCACTCTCGGTATAAACGATACTTGACTCTTCAAAGTTTAATTCCGAACCACTGACTGTTTTGCTTAGTCCAATGTTTGCTTGTGGGATGTTGCTTGTAAAAGGTATTTTTATCTTTCGTGGTGCTGAACCACCGCTCTCAACTTCACTCCAAAGATAGTGACGCTTACCCTCGGTGAGAGTAAACTCTACATTACCTGTCGATACCCCCATCTCATTACCCTGCCAATCGGTTGGAACAGCCTCGGCAGCCCAAGGAGATTTTCCCTCGCTTGGGTCGAAACGCAAGATATACGTTAGCGCATCGCCTGCAACCCAAGGATTAGTAGGCAGAGTAAAGACAAACTCTTTGAGCACCACCTCAATGTCTCGTTGCACGGTTTCAAAGGTGTGGTAATATGATATAACAAGCTCCACTCCCTGAGTCCCAAAATTTTGAGGTATCATAAACAGAGCGTTTTTATCTGCTATAACATCTATTCTTTTTGTTGCGTGGTTAGGATCGTCAAATGATAGCTCTTCGCCCTTTAGATACTCCAGTTCGGTCTCCGACCATACGGATGTCCCTCTAATAGTAGGTTGCCAATTGATAAAATTTGAGCTAAGTATTGCATCGCTTGTGCTTTTATCCCTCTCAGTAAAGCTAAAATTACCACTTGTATAGTAGTCCCTAAGCGAGATACCTGCAATGCGCACCTTCTCACCCTCGTTAAGTGTTCTGCCATTTTTAAGCTGCGCCTTGAACTGCACCTTAGAGAGTGCGTGTTTGAAATACATCGACACGGGGTGTTGCGACGGGATGCTCGATAGGTAATTATCTTTTTGGTCGAGAGTAATAGCATAGGTCAAATCCTTATGGTCTGCCATCGTCTCGGGTATGGTGTAGCTAAACGATGGAATGCCTGCCGCCTCGTGGGTAGCAGG
>CAYJHM010000309.1:0-1846 GCA_964369935.1 uncultured Rikenellaceae bacterium | reverse complement strand
CTCAAAAATGGGGGTAATATTTTGTTCAGAACGCAGCTCAAAGTGTTGGCTATTCCATAAGTGCGTTAGCTGTGGTGCATTACACTTGCGCGAACCTACATCATTCCACCTTGTGGCATACCTCCAGCCATCGGGTTAATCTCGGTCTTATCAGCTAGCACACATTCCGTTGTTAAGAACATCGAAGCTACCGACGCAGCGTTCTCTAGTGCTACCCTCGCAACTTTAGTTGGATCGATAATGCCAGCCTCGAACATATTTACATACTCATCCTTACGAGCATTGTATCCGAAATCGCCTGTTCCCTCTTTAATTTTCTGAACAACGATTGAACCCTCGCCACCAGCATTAGCTACAATTTGACGAAGAGGCTCCTCGATAGCACGCTTGATGATTAATACACCAGTTGTCTCATCACCATTATCGCCTTTAAGACCCTCTAGAGCAGATACCGCACGAATATAAGCCGAACCACCACCAGGAATAATACCCTCCTCAACAGCAGCACGTGTAGCAGCTAGAGCATCATCTACTCTATCTTTCTTCTCTTTCATCTCAACCTCACTAGCAGCTCCAACATATAACACAGCAACTCCGCCTGCTAATTTAGCTAATCTCTCTTGTAACTTCTCTTTATCGTAATCGCTTGTCGAAGCAGATATCATCGAGCGAATCTGAGCCACTCTCTCTTCAATCATCTCTTTCGAACCATTACCATCAACAATGATAGTTTTCTCTTTGTTCATTGTAACCTTATCAGCACGTCCAAGCATCTCGATAGTTGCTTGCTCAAGAGATAATCCAACCTCCTCGCTTATCACTGTTCCGCCTGTTAATGTTGCTATGTCTTGTAACATCTCCTTACGACGATCGCCAAAACCTGGAGCCTTAACAGCAGCAATTTTTATTGTTCCACGTATTTTATTTACCACTAAAGTAGTTAATGCCTCGCCATCAACATCTTCAGCTATTATCAATAACGAACCGCCACTCTTAGCCACTGGTTCAAGTACAGGAAGTAAATCCTTCATTGTAGATATCTTCTTATCACAGATTAAGATATACGGCTGCTCAAGCACACCCTCCATCTTCTCGGTATCGGTAACGAAGTATGGCGAAATATACCCTCTGTCAAACTGCATACCCTCAACAACATCAACATAGGTCTCAGTACCCTTAGCGCTCTCAACAGTGATAACACCCTCGGTTTTAACCTTCTCCATTGCCTCGGCAATCAGTTTACCAATATAGTTATCGTTATTAGCCGAAATAGTTGCAACCTGCTCAATTTTACTAATATCTTTACCTACCTCACGGCTCTGCTCCTTAAGCGAATCAACAACAACAACAACAGCCTTATCTATACCTCTTTTTAAGTCAATCGGCGATGCACCTGCAGTGATATTCTTTAAACCAACCGAGATGATAGATTGAGCCAATAATGTAGCAGTTGTAGTACCATCACCTGCATCATCGGCGGTCTTTGATGCCACCTCTTTAATCATTTGTGCTCCAATATTTTCAAACACATCCTCAAGTTCTATCTCTTTAGCTACTGTTACACCATCTTTTGTAATATGTGGTGCTCCGTATTTACGGTCTATCACAACATTACGCCCTTTAGGACCTAAAGTAACCTTAACCGAATTAGCTAGCTTATCAATTCCTACTTTTAATGCCTCACGTGCATCTATATCAAATTTAATCTCTTTTGCCATAATAATTCACTATTTAGTCGCCCCTTAAAAAGGTTTAACTATTTATTTATAAATGTTTTAACTAAGTTTGAATCTTTAAATTTCTACCAACTTTTAAGTAATTTTAACTATTAGTCGGTTGATTTTTC
>CAYJHM010000308.1:0-1854 GCA_964369935.1 uncultured Rikenellaceae bacterium | reverse complement strand
TATCGTTCCACGTTTGAGGGTTTATAAATATCCCACTCTTTGCCCTGTATTCAAGTCGAAAACCGCCTATAAATCGAAATAGTATCTCAACCTTTCCCGTCTGCTTATCCACCTTAGTAGATAATGATTTTGTAATTCTTGCCATCGTAAACCGTGTTATTATTAATATGCGTTGCAAAGGTAGTCATTATATCGGCAAAAACCTATATTTTTGTCGATAATTTTTCAATAGTATGTAATGCAGTGCAATATAATGAAATACTAATAATGCAACTTAAATATTTCATTTACTGATATATAACATTGAAAATGATTGATATTTAGGCACTTATAAAATCGCCGATATTGCAGTTGGTTAGTCCCGTCCATACCGCCAGATGGTTTGAATAAAATCAAACTTTAAAGCCAAAAAGCCTTTGAGAATTAGTTCTTGAAGGCTTTTTTTATTTTTCGAGATTTGTTTTGTCACATAAATATGACAAACTTATGACACATTCTGACAAAATATTGTGACTTATCCGTGACTTATACTATAATAGTCATTTTTAGTCACGAGTTTTAATAAATTTAGTCACGAATATCGCTGTAATGAGTTGATATAGCTATTTTTACAAAATACAAACTTTGTAAAATACTTTATATAACTTACGCAGATGTCAAGTTAAGTCAACTATACATTTCATATTTTTAAAAGTTTATAATTTTGCGACTTGAAACGCAAGCTAAAAAAATTAAATGTATGAGAAGATCAAGTTTTAAAGTGTCATTTCTATTAAAGCGCCAGGCACTAAAGAAATCAGGCAATATGCCAATTGTAGCACGTATAACATTAAACAGTGAAACTGTGCAACTGAATACTAAGTTAGATATTCCAGAGAGTATGTGGAGTATCTCAAAAGGTAAAGTTAAGGGGTTAACTTCCGAGTCAAAGTTAATAAATTCACGTTTAGACAACATTAGATACGCGCTGACCAATATTTTCCACGAAAACAGCACTACAGGTAAAATGTTATCCGCTGAAAAGATAAAGAATATATTTTTGGGTATCAATAATGAATTAGTAACTATCATAGAAGTATTTAATGATCATAATGAGGGTATTAAGAAGTTAATCGACAAAGGTACCTCGCTATCTACATACAAGAAGTATGAGTTAGCAAAGAGGCGATTAGAAGAGTTTATGAAGTATCGCTATCAGGTTAAAGATATGCATCTAAAAGATTTAAATCTAAACTTTATTAGAGACTACGAGTTATTTTTGCGTTCTAACTGTCAATTAAGTAATAATGTTGCTGCAAAGATGATAATGTTTCTCAAAAAAATGGCGCGTATTTCATTTAATAATGGCTCTATCCCCTCTAATCCATTTGCTGAGCATAAGATTAAGATGACTAAAACCGATAGAGGTTTTTTGACAAAAACTGAGTTGGAGACTATTATGTCTAAGCGAATTGATATTGAGAGGTTAGATGCTCTTAGGGATGTATTTTTATTTTGCTGCTGGACGGGTACATCTTATATTGATGTTAAGAGTATGTCTGAAAGTAATATTCGTTATGAGGGTGATTCAGTGTGGCTTACTTTTAGAAGACAAAAGACCAAAGCCCCTGTTAATGTACTATTACTAGATGTACCTATTGCTATACTTAATAAATATAGAGGCAAGTTAGCAGGAGGAAAATTACTTCCTGTGCTGAGTAATCAGAAATGTAATAGCTACCTTAAAGAGTTAGCAGATATATGCGAAATAGATAAAAATTTAACTTTCCACATGAGAAAACACACTTTGTTTTTTAATGCACTAACATTCAGTATGTTTTGCAATTTCAAACCACTGTCACTAACGATTTAGAA
>CAYJHM010000307.1:0-1854 GCA_964369935.1 uncultured Rikenellaceae bacterium | reverse complement strand
TCTCGCTACTTGTGGGGGGTATAGGTATTATGAATATTATGTATGTGACCGTTACGGAGCGCACACGAGAAATTGGACTGAGAATGTCGATTGGAGCACAAAAAAAATATGTTTTAACGCAATTCCTCACCGAATCAATCATTCTCTCGTTGATAGGCGGCATCATTGGTATTTTGCTAGGCATACTGATAAGTTATGGCGCAGGAGCAATGCTAGACTGGAAAATTGCAATTAGTCCTTTGACAATTTTAATAACATTCTCGATATGCTTCTTTGAGGGTTTGCTCTTTGGATGGTACCCCGCTCGCAAAGCATCTCAGCTAGACCCGATAGTTGCTTTAAGGTATGAGTAGTATTTCTTCATTTAATCAAAATATCAATGACTAATTAAATTTAGGTGGGAGTTTAATACACAACACTATTTTCGTCAAATCTCTCTCCTGGTCATAGATTATACAACTTCCAGAACTGATTAGGCGGCTCATATACAGCCTTCAAATCGCCAATTACTACTGCACGTGAGCCAATCATCTCAATCCAAATTGGATCACTATTCTCTCTTACTCGCTCCTTGCCTATAAAAGAAGAGCTTGCAAATGCGAAAATACTACTCAACTCTTATTGATTGCTGTGAAAAGACACAGAGTATCGTATCGGTAGAGGAGAATCTATTATATGAATCAACAGCAGTATGACGTTGGCGTATCATTAACAACCAATCCTCTAGATGTCCAAACTATCCTACATGCGCGCGCAAATTTTAAGGGCTCTTCTATGTTTGTCTTTTGGTAGTTGTAATACTCAATCATAACTACGATGGGCGCACAGATTTAAGTGATGTAAATTCGAGAAACATCCAGCACATAGTATCTAGACTGAGAGGAGGGCTTAATTTTCTTTTATTGACTGGAAGATACTCAACGCTTCTCACAGACCTGCGATTTTGCAGGTCCGTGAGAAGCGTTCTCGGTGAGGCGTTGAGGAGTACCTAACTTACTGATTTAATAAGATCTGTTATTCGGACATTGGTAATTTGAGAGCCAAAAAGCATTGAGCAGTGATGGTGTAAGTGCAAAAATAATAATCTATATATAAAACTACGATCGCAGAAAAATATCTAACATCTAACTTGACTATTTTAAAATCAAGGCACTTTTGACTAATAGCCTAACATAATCTTACAGCTTACAAGAGAGGAAGATTTTATGTGTAGACATCTGAGATTATTAGTTCGAGAAAACAGACGAGAGCTATACAAGTTTAGCAGATTGTGGTTTTTGTTCGTACAAAAGCCACGCTTGCAAAACATCGACTTATCTCCTAAATTAGAAAACACAGACATCAAGACCACTCAATCTAATGTAAAATTCAGGGAACAGCGAGTAATATTTGCAATTAACTGAAATAATTAATACATTTGCAGCGCAACTATGTACGTACATAGTTGCGCTGTCACATTAGATAACACCTCCATAGCGCGGCTCTCACTGTATGAGTAATTGCAGTTCAGGGTCAGTGATAACTAACGACAACCACACAAGTAGATCATAAACGACAAAATATTAATAATTAAAATGAGAAAAACCACTCAATTCCTCGCTCCCATAAGCGTTAAACCCACCGACACTGGACTCTATGACATATACCCCACGTTCCCTATGCCTAGCGGAACAATTAAACTTGGGTTAGAAAATCTCGCAGAGGAACTTAAAGACCAAAAGACATTGGTGATCGACGGATACGTAGGTGTGAGCTGGGATATTTATGCCGAGCAATTAAAAAACGCATTCGAAAAACTTGGAATTTCAAGCAATATTATTTTCACCCACGATCATTATAAAACCCCCAAGCAAA
>CAYJHM010000306.1:0-1868 GCA_964369935.1 uncultured Rikenellaceae bacterium | reverse complement strand
TATAATTGCAGAGATAGAGTAGGGCATGGTTATCCTGGGAGATTTCCTAAATAGTTGCCCAAAAAAAAGAGCTAGAGTTTTGCGAATTAGCCTAGGAGGACTTTTACAACGGTCTTATTGTGTGCTTGACTGGGTTTAACTTACGGTACTGGATCGTAACCCGACCCTCCCCATGGATGACATCTTGATAGCCGCTTAATAGTCAGCCATAACCCTTTAAATAATCCATATTTTTTAAGTGCCTCAATTCCATATTGCGAGCAGGTGGGGGTGTATCGACACGAATTGGGTAGATATGGCGATATAGCTAACTGATAGAATCGTATCAGTATATATGGTAAAAAAATCAATATTTTGCGTATTACCCCTCTCTTTTGCATTGTGCGCCGATTTTGCTAAACGATTTAACAACTGCTAATTCAATGTCGTTAAACGAAAATTCTTCCTTACCTAAATATATGTAACATAAATCTAGGACTTTACCCTCAGGTATATTTAATAACGGGATAGCTTGGTGTTTATTTAACCTAAACGCCTCGCGTATTAATCGTTTTACTCGGTTACGACGCACGGCTCTTTTGTGGTACCTTTTGCCTACCGACACCATAAAACGAATAACGATGCCCCGCTCGCTTACTGCTTGAGGGGCATCGATTACACGATAAACACACTTAAAAGGTGGTGTAAATAGTACCTTTCCACCACTAAAGAGTTCGCCTATATCTTTGCGCAGATATAAACGCTCCTCTTTGGGTAGAGTATATCTGCTGTTATGCATTCTGCAACTGCTTACGAGGCTTACTTGTACTACTTTTACGTACTTTGGTAGTTGTTACCTTAACAAACATATCATCGGTTCGTTGAATAGCCTCCTCAATAGTGGGGCGAATATATGATGTATCAACACTACCCTTTTCTGATAACTCTTTGATATAGAACTCAACAGCATTCATCATTGAAGGAGCTTGCTTTGTTGGTGCAATAGATACAAGATTATAACCTTTATCTAGGGCTAGCGATGCGGTATTCATACCAAAGGCTACTAAGTTAAACAAACTAGCCTTTTCACCGTAGTTCGCCTCTAGTGCCTCGACACCTACTGGCGAATAAAGAAGTATCAAATCATAAATCTTAATATCCTTAACCTTCTCTGTTAAATCTTGCGGGATAGTACGAGATAAGGTACATAAACTAAACTGCATCTTCGCATCATTCAACATCTGTGTAATCTCTTGTTTATGAGGTTCAGATACAGGTAGAAGAAAGTAGTCGTGACTATGCTTAACCAACACCTCCATCAACTCAACGAATGTAGTTTTACCAAAGAAAATTTTACGCTTACGGTAAACGATATATTTTTGAAGATAGTTTGCTATTGCCTCGGTAACACAAAAATATTTCATTGTCTCGGGGATAGTTATACGGCACTCCTCACATAGACGGAAAAAGTTATCTACCATATTCATACTGGTAAAAATAACTGACGTATGCTCTAACACATCAATTTTTTGTTGACGAAACTCTTTAGCCGAAACCCCCTCCGTTTTAATAAATGGCACAAAATCCAACTCTATACCATATTTATCAATAAGACGAGCAAATGGCGAATTTGCCATCACTGATGGCGCGGGTTGTGAAATTAATATCCTTTTTATCACCTCTTAAATAATTAAATATCATACAATAAAACCGTGACCTTCACTACATTAGTACTACCACATAATTTACTACAGGTAAAAACCAAAATTGAAGGTACTATTTTCAGAGTGCAAAGTTACATAAATTTTTGCACATATAAAAATTTTGTTCGTAAAAATTAATATAATAACAGAGACCTCCCATTAGGAAGGCCTCTGCATGTGTTTTTT
>CAYJHM010000305.1:0-1871 GCA_964369935.1 uncultured Rikenellaceae bacterium | reverse complement strand
AATTTATCAAATGCTATGGAAATAAGTATCAGGTGATTTATGATAGGGCATACAACAGAGTATTTGATAATTCTAAGATTAGTACATTTATAGATACCTCGACTTTTAGTGACCCTGAAGATGGACTTAAATTAAATTTGCAAGAATTCCTTAAAAACCCTACCTTTCGTGAACAAAACAAAAAAGTATATTTACGATTGAATATTATAGCGGGCGAATATTCAATTAAAGATATCGTAAGCCTAGCTACGATTTACTGTAAGGGGTTGATAAGAAAAATAATAAGGATTAAATAGATTAAACTACAAGCTAAATGACAAAGAAATACACAGTTGAAAAGAATGTGCAGGTTGTAATTTCACTGCTCAAGCAACACGGCATAAGAAAAATTATTGCCTCACCAGGGTCAACAAATGCAACATTTATATATAGCTTGCAAAATGATCCCTTCTTTGAGATATATTCAGCTATTGATGAACGTTCTGCGGCATATATGGCATGTGGTTTAGCTGCTGAGTCTGGCGAAACTGTTGTTATTAGCTGTACAGCTGCAACCTCCTATAGAAACTACTATCCGGCACTAACCGAAGCATACTATAGAAAATTACCAATAATTGCTATAGCATCTTCTAGAAGTAATCATCTAGTTGGACATTTAGTTGATCAGGTAACAGATCGCACCGTGCATCCGACTGATGTTTCTAGGTATAATACGATAGTGCCGATTGTTAAAGATGATAGTGATTTGTGGCACTGCGAGATTGAAGTTAATAAAGCAATTCTAGAGACTAAACGCAATGGTGGAGGGCCTGTTATAATCACCCTTGAGAATACATACTCTAGGGATTATACCACACAGGAG
Organism: uncultured Rikenellaceae bacterium; assembly: GCA_964369935.1. GTDB lineage: Bacteria > Bacteroidota > Bacteroidia > Bacteroidales > Rikenellaceae > JADFUS01. The sequence continues at coordinate 1,009 of CAYJHM010000305.1, read as the reverse complement.
CTGCCTGCTTATAGAAAAATAGATAGGATTACCACATCTGATGAATTCCCAGAGTTACCTAACGGTAAAATAGCTGTGATTATTGGGTCTCACTCTAGGTTGACTGTTAAACAAAGCGAATTGATAGATAATTTTTGTCAATGCAACAATGCTATAGTACTAACTAGCCACCTCAGCGGTTATGTGGGTAAGTTCAATATTCCTCACTCTATTGTATCTGCTCAAGGATCACTCGACAAAACCAAGTTTACGCCTGATTTACTAATCCATATTGGTGAAATACCTGGTACTCCCTTTGGAGTGGGCGTAAATAAAGAAGTTTGGAGAGTTAGCCCTGATGGCGAAATACGTGATCCATACAAAAAATTACGCTATGTGTTTGAGATGACAATTGATAGTTTCTTTGCAAATTATAAGTCTTCTAACAATCCTGGAAATTCATACTTTAATTTATATGATAAGCAGATTCAGGATATTAGAGCAAATATTCCAGAATTGCCATTTTCTAATATTTGGGTAGCTAGCGAATTAGCAAATAAAATTCCTAGCAATTCAACCTTGCATTTTGGTATTTTGGGCTGTTTGCGCGCTTGGAATTTTTTCAATATTAACAAAACTGTAACAGTTAACACAAATGTAGGAGGTTATGGCATTGATGGTTGTATTTCAACATTAGTAGGTGCCTCACTTAATGATCAAAATAAACTATGCTTTATGGTCGTTGGTGACTTAGCATTCTTCTATGATATGAATTCTGTGGGTAATAGACATATTGCAAACAATGTACGTATACTTCTGATAAATAATGGTGAAGGTATTGAATTTAGACTCTCAAGTAGCCATTGTGCTGCATTTGGCGATTTGACTAATGAATATATATCCGCAGGTAAGCACTTTGGAAATAAATCTAAATCACTTGTTAAAGGGATAGCTGAGAGTCTCGGTTACAAATACATTTGTGCAAATAATAAAGAAGAGTTTAGTTCGGCTTATAGCGCATTTGTTTCAC
>CAYJHM010000304.1:0-1875 GCA_964369935.1 uncultured Rikenellaceae bacterium | reverse complement strand
CAATATATAGCTTAAAAAAAGTAGCATATTTTTCAGGTAGCTGATCTGATAGTTCAATCAGTTCTGCTATTACACCTGCATCTACCATCTCGGAAAGAGCAAAATCTTCTTTTATCTTCATATCATCTTCGTGCTTAGTAATATATTGAAGATGTTTGATATAGTTTTTATACTTGTTTTTTATTGCTTGATAAGCGTAATTCTTTATATGAATTAACGATTCGAACTTAATATTCTTATTTTCTAAGATATTTATAAATACCTCATGTACAATATCTACATTTTCAAAATCGGCGCTAAATTTATTAAATAGATTTTCCGTAAAGTATGATAGTTCGTTTAATAACCTCGAGTACACCACACCAAACGCCTCACGGTCTCTATTGTTAAAACCGTGAACAAGTTCCCTATCTCTCTCAATACTACTAAGTTTCTTAATATTCATCTAATTCACACTAACATACAGATACCGACTTATGCGCAAATATAATATAATTATTTATATTTTGCAAATATAACACTTCCCAAAATAGGTACGGCAGATTCAACTCCTCACAATAAAACACCCTTAATATAGCAAAATTGAGAGGGGTATTGAAGCAGTTAAAAAGATTGAGACACCAGGAGGTATAAGGGATTATCTCCGTGAGATAGCCTCGCACTTTTTTGGATTTTAATTATATGAATGGGGCTTAAAAATCCCAATCCCAAAAGCGTAAAACGCCTCTTTTGTCTTTGATGCGTGTGGTTATATTTGGATTTATACACCTTAGTTGCTCTATGAACTCTTGTTCCCTTACTGGCGAGATAAGTATTAATTGCTTATGCCCTTTTGAGTAGAATGATACTTTCAGTCGTTTTAGAGAACCAGCTGGCGAGGAGAGAGGATTGTATGAGCGCTCAATTGAACGGATATTGGCAATGTTAATATCTGCCATCTTTATTCCGAGAGTTTTAACTATTAGTTTTTCATCTATGATTATATACTTCGTACTAGCGAAACAGAATATAATAAAAATAGGGGCTAAGGATGATACCGCAATTGCAACGAACGCATCACTTTTTAAGGCTGGCAATATGCTAGGTATAAGTAAAGCTACAATCAGTAATGTAAGAAAAATGCTTATCCTCGATCTGTACTTTATATTCTTCATAATATAATTCATTTCTAGTAAGTAGAGTTTATGTGTTTTAACTACATCGCCAACACCTTACAAATATAGTATGAAAAATTATATCTTCCAAATTTTTATTTCGAAAAAATTATATTAAAGCCTATAGCTTAATTGTTGAGGGTTGATCTTGGTATCGTAGCTTCTTGCAAATTGTATTAACCTGAGTTTTACACGGTGAACATAGAAATAATGCTATGAACTTTATACGTGCAAAATTCACATCTTCACATAAAATTGGATGCGCTTCATCATAGCTCAAGCAAGCTAGGCTCTGATTTCGGCTTTCACATTTTTCCCAAAATGTGCTTGTAGAATTGAAATTAATTCGTTACTTTTGTTTCTATCTCTGGCTTTAGTGTCTTTCATAGTCAAAAATGTAGTGGCTTATAAGCTATAAATATACTGAAAATCAGAGATATAGACAAATAATTATAAGGTAATTTCTAAATTTTTGTCATGTAATTAATTTTTAATTGTTATAGTTATGAGTACAAGGCTATTAGTTTTGATTATGTTAATATTATATTCGTGTAATCAAAATAGTAAAGAAGAATCTATTGTTAATTGTGAGTCAATAGATCCCTTAGTAGGAACAAAGAAAATAGAAGATATATCTGAGTATATTGATACTGTCATAGTTGTCAATCTGCACAAGCCTAACACCTATTTTGATAATTCTAGTATAAAGAAAATAATGTTT
>CAYJHM010000303.1:0-1889 GCA_964369935.1 uncultured Rikenellaceae bacterium | reverse complement strand
ACTGATTTTTTACACATATCTACATCTCGTTATTCATTAGTTTTGGCAGTAGTGCGTCTCGCATTTGGGCGAGGGTTTGGTTTTGCTTTGCATTGCGGTATATTGTTTTACTAAAGCTATTAATAAGCTCAGTAAACTTGATTACCGTAGCTTCATTGGGGATTATTATTTGCTCTGTATCAAGTAAGCCGCTAAGGTCTAAGTTTTTTATTCCCGTTGTGCCGTTTTCGTATGAGAACATTACGTTTTGGGAGTACAGATGTCGCCATAGATAGTATGTGTACACCGAAAACCCATCTTTAGGTTTTACGGCTCTGCAAAAGTTTGTACAAACCATATCTTTATCAAAGCGAGAAAGAAATTCATCCCCAATAAGTGCAACTCGCCCAGTCGATTGAGTTGGACTTCCACCTGAAATTTCTACGACTATATCACCCGATGATAATTTTTTTGAGGCGTGATTCTTGGGTAAAATATAGCGTATAGGCATTTTACCCATATTCCCTTTTGAAACTTCGGGAATGTCAGCACCTCTTATGCAGTACACCTCAGCTGAGAAATTACCTTCTGCGCTCTCTTTGCCCCAATCTCCGCCAAGTGTAGATATGACTAAATCACCCAAAGTGCCGACCTCCCAGCCGAGGGGGATGTTGCCTTGGGGTGAGGGTGTGAGGGTGCCGCCTGCTGAGAGGTAGGGTTTGCCGTCGGGGTTGGGGAACTCAAAATCGACAAACCACCTGCGGAACAACGCCTCAGCCTGCTGCTCCAAATTGCGATTTATCCTACTATTCACCTCAATCTTATCATCCAAAGCCCCCAAAATCCCCGCAATCCTCCGCTGCTCCTCCAAACTCGGTAGATTTATTTCAAATTTGCGCAATGTATCAATCGTTAACGCTCTTTGAGTTGAACCGATACACTTTTGCTCTATCTGTTCTTTGCCTTTTGAACTTAAAATCCAGTAATATAGAAATTTAGAATCAATATCTTTGAAGTTTCTAAACCACGTCAAATTACCATCTTTAAAGTAAAATTCATTATCATCTACAACCCAAGGCACACCCAAAGTTCCAACAGAGGTTAAAAGAATATCGCCTTTGGACGGAATGCCCGATTTTGTCTTGAGTTCTTCGTATCTTTCACGACTAATGAATAACTCAGTGCTAATATCGTTACCTTTCTGTTTCTCGATAATCTCCTTGCCTCTAAAAAATGGTACACCCTCACTAACATATTCTTTTGCAAAAATACGTTTGCTCGACAAGATGTCACACAAATCTCCTAATCTTGCATTTTGCCAATTACTCATTATTTTCCTTGTGCTTTAAGTTCTTCTGCTCGCTTTTCATCCGCCTCAGCAAGTCGTGTAAACTCTTCAACCATTTCAGCATACTTGCCACTCTCAATCATTGCACGATAGGTTTTAGCTCGCTCCTCATATAAGCAAGACATCGAAGACTCCAATCCAATAGCTTTGTTATGTTCCACAATAGCCTCTTCAAATCTTCCTATAAATCGCAAACATACCGCCTTGCTGTCTATGAAATGAAGATTATTAGAATTATACGATAGAGCCGTTTCAATGTCAATAAGTGCACTATCGTACTGCCCAAGTCTTATTTTAGAACAACCTCTATTATTGTATGCGTCTGAATTATTCGGGTTAAGTTCTATCGCTTTATCGTAATCTAATTTAGCCCCATTGTCATCTCCTAATTTTGTTTTTATATAAGCTCTATTATAGTATGCCCTTGAGTTATTAGGATTAATTTCTATTGATTTGTCATAATCTAATATAGCCCCATTGTAATCTTCTAAATTAGTCTTGGCTGTCCCTCTATTATTGTATGTGTCTGAATTATTAGGACTAATCTCTATTGATTTATTAT
>CAYJHM010000302.1:0-1901 GCA_964369935.1 uncultured Rikenellaceae bacterium | reverse complement strand
TCTGAAACTGTTGTTTTCATACTTTGCGCTTTTAAGGCGCGAGAACTATCTTTTCGGGAATACAGGTACTTAGACACAAATACCTCAGAGCAAGACAAAAAGAATGCGTGAACATTCCCTATCAAAGCTCCGAGGTATTTGGCGTAACCTGCATCAACGATAAGTTCTGCCCACGCAAAGCGTAGACATTTACTGAACTTATTCGTGCTGATGCTTCTTAAATCGCCAAATTTTTGGAGCCTCTCGAATAAATAGCAAACGCTAATTAAATATGTTATGTAATTTTACTTTTTTCTATCTTATAACTTTTCGTTTTTAATTATAGCACAAAGATAGAAACTTTTCAGCACATAATCACTATTTATCGCCATCAAAATTAGCTCAGTAATCTCAATGGTTGTAATATGCAATCTCTGTGCAGGAGTTGGGTGCTGTTGTTGCTTTAATGTTTATAGTTACTATTACGCCTCTCGAAATCATTCGTTAATGCCACCATCTCACGGCAAATGGCTGTCATCTCTTTAGTGTATTGCTCCAATCTATGCAGCAGGGCAATGGTTTTGTTTTCGGAAAATTTATACTTCATTTCCTTTACAGTGAGGTTATAATCGACCCCAATTTGTCTAAATTTTGCGTGTAAGTTGGTTAGTTTGGCGTAGTGTCCATAGGGGTCTGTGGATGGTAGAATCACCTTGAAAGTTTTGCCAAATACCATCTCTTTTAGAAATACAGCCTTAGCATAGCACCCCGATTGGTGATACATCGAGAGAAATTTTGCGTACTCCTCGTCATCAAAACGCACTGTTAAACGGTGCGATCGTGGGTTTAACTTGGGTGGTCGCCCTGTTAGTTCTGGTCTCTTTTTCATATTCATTACATTTTTTATCGTTGTACAGCATAAGCAACCACCACAAACAACTACCGAAAGGTATAGATTTTTTAGCTAATCCGACTTCGAAGGATTAGCCCTCCCCTGTTAAGGGGCGAGGTTCTGCAGTGGATATCGTGAGATGCTCACTGCCTTTTGAGATGCTCAAAAGACACCTCGCTGTTTCCTTATGGAAACAAAAATCCGCTTGTGGCGGATTGGAATTTACCCTATAATAGCAAGTCTAAATTTCAGAGTATCTGAAATGGTGCTTGTTCTCTCCTTTGGTAGTGCTTGGGTGGTTAAACCTTGCAGTTTGAGTACAAAATTAGCGAATGGGAACGCTCGAAAACCAATTACACTTATGCCAAACAGTGCCACTACGACGCCACACACTGCCAAACTGCCATATATCACGGTGTTAATAGCTCAATTGTTTGATGAAATGATAAATGAATACGTATGTATATAAATATGTATATATGTAATTCAATCAATCATTCAGTATATTAGCCAACAAATCAGTAAACGAATAAATCGATAAACTGATAAATCAATTAATCAATTTATCGACTGGTTGATTCTCCAATTATGCGATTAGTCGTATGATAGAGTAATCAATCGGCAAACTCGTTGATTAATATTTATCTTGATTAGAGGAGTTTGAGTCGCCTACAAACAAAAAAGAGCGATGAAAAAGTAATCTTCTCCTTTCATCGCTCTTTTTGAAATTTATCTCTCATATCGTCGTTCTCGTCGCTATGACCGTTCTATTGAATTTAGATTTTGGAATGGGCAAGAATTGAACTTTGCTCAACCCTTTAGGGCTTGTTCTTGACTGTTCCAAAACTAAATTGCTCCTTTGTCATAGCTACGAGAATGGTGATGTAAGATTATTTATTAAATACGAGCACCTTAATGTAAATACATAATGACATTACTATTATATCAGTAAATATCAGCGTTTTATAGTATAACAATGAGTTAATTTAACTACTTTTGCATTATGGTAGATGTAAACAGAAAAGGTGCT
>CAYJHM010000301.1:0-1917 GCA_964369935.1 uncultured Rikenellaceae bacterium | reverse complement strand
CGGTGTGTGCCATATACATACGGCAAATCAGACTCTTTTAATTTCTTTCTTAGTTCCATAGTTTAAATTTTTAATCTGTTATATAATTGTTTATCTGTTGCGGTATAATTCCGTCATCATATCGTCAGTAGCCTCGCCCGGTTTTGGCGGTGGCGGTACTTTGGTTTGCCCGTTATATAGAGCATCCATTTCAGCGTCAGTCGCTGGTCTCGCTTGTGGTTCTTTGTTCTCTTGTTCCATAATGTTAAATAATTAGTCGTGTAAAAAGCCGATACGCTCGATCATATCGAGTGCCTCAGCGTAAGTGAGTGAGGTTGCAAACGGGGCTTTTAAGCACCCTAAATTCAAAGCCTCTGCATCATCGGGAGTCATAACCCCACTTTTAAGCATACGCACGATTATAGCCCTATTTGCGTGGGTTATCGGTATCTCGTCCACCATCTCAACGGGCGTACGGTCATAAAATGTGTCGGGGTCAGAATCCCTTAGCTCTCGTAGTTCCTTAGCCATCTCTTCAATACTTTTCGGTATCGGCTCAACGGTTCGCACATCGTCGAATCTAATAGAGCCACGTTGCAGGGCTACTAGTAAAGCCCTTTTGTCAATTACTCTGTCCATAGTTATAATTTATCAATTACTCGGTTAATATCTTCATCCGACAATCTCGCCATATCTATGTGTTGCGTCGATTGTTTCGGCACTACATAAGCTGCGAATTTCTCAAAAATCTCTATTCTCTTAGCTGGTGATAACTCAGCCATATCTGCCTCAATTTGGTCTCGGTTATTATCTAATAATTGCGAAATCCAACTCTTAAGGTCGGCTGTTGTCTTATTCGGAGTGCCTTTTTTTCTGCCTCCTGTTTTTCGTCCTATTGCCATAGTATAATCTATTTGTGTCTAATTTAGAAATCTGTTTATTTAAAATCCATAATCTTTTGCCTCAATTCATCTATTGTGTGCTGTCCTGCCTCAATCTCACGCACTAGATTTAAGAACGCTGTTAATCGGGGTGTAAAGCCTTTTTTACGGGCGTATTTGCCACACGCCACACGAACCACTGCATCGGTTACAAAGGTGTGTTTATTACCCATCAGCGGTATATCTTTAATAGCGGTATTGGAGTAGTTACGCAAGAATGAAAAGACCGATTTTTCATTTGCCCCTGTCTCCTCAGCAATTACGGTCGCTGCCTCAGCTGCATCAATGTAGAGATACAAGCCTTTGCGAAATGTTTGTGAGATGTCTATAAATACGTGCATAATTAATTTGTTTTAAGTGTTAATAATTTTATAGTTGTATATCATATCTGCGGTTTGCCTGAACCCGTTGCTTTTCCAACGCTTAACATCCTCGCATAGTTGAAGAAGTGAATCACGGGCGGCTATGTACTCAGGTGACTTGGCGGTGGGTCGTTTATCTAGTATCTCGAATATCTTGGATATACTCTCGACTGATACCCAAATTTGGTTGTCATTACGTATGCTACTATAATATCGAGGTACCTGGTAGACCGCATCCCACGCACGTGTTACGGTCATTCGTAGCAGTGGCGCAAATGCTTTGGCTAATTCCTCCGCACATAACCACCATTCTAGTGTGTTTGGTTTATCATTTTTTATAACTAAATATTGCATTTTTTACTGTGTTTTATTGGTTTTAATCGTTATTTCACTCAAAAAGGTTGTAGAGTTGTAAACTGGTTGTAAACTGGTTGTAGACTTATTTTTACGTAAGTCATTGATAATCACCGCAGGTTGTAAAGGTTGTAAAGTTGTAGACGATTTTTAATTTCTTTTTATATAAATAAAATAAAAATATATATACTGCTTACCCTCTTAATCACATAAGTATTTTATTTTTAAATATTATATCTAATTTATTAATATAAGTTTACAACTTTACAACTTTGCTATTT
>CAYJHM010000300.1:0-1958 GCA_964369935.1 uncultured Rikenellaceae bacterium | reverse complement strand
AGTGCTTTATTTTACTCTTTTTCTAAAAACTTGGGCGGTGATATGGTTGGGTTAAGTGCATATTATTTAATAAGTCCGTTTAATTTCATTACTTTATTATTTGATATTGAGCATTTGCCATATGCGTTTAGTATCATATTACCTTTAAAAATTTCTTTTATGAGTTTATTTATGGGGTGTTATTTAAAAGCAAAAAACACACAATCATTGATTATAGCAGTTTCATTTGCTTTTATGGGTTTTGTAGTTGCTAATTGGACAAATTTATTGTGGTTAGATTCAATCATTATGTTACCTTTAGTTTCCCTTGGAATTGACCAATTATTAATTTATAAAAAAATCAACACTTATATTATTTGCTTAGCCTTTGGTATATTATTTAATTATTATATTGGTTATATGCTTTGTATATTTTCCGTACTTTATTTTATTTACTGTGCCTACTTTAATGAAGAAACTAGTAAATATTACGTGAAGAAAGATACTGTTTTGTTTTTACTATCATCAATAATAGCAGGAGGACTTTCTATGTTTTTGCTGTGTCCTATGCTATTTGCATTGTTAGAAACAAGAAACACGGGTGCTGTCAGCAGCTTTGAAATTTATGGATTATTTAATATTCAAGATTATTTTAGTAAGTGGATTTTAGGTGCTTTTAATTTTGAACAAGTGATTTACGGTTTTCCACTTGTGTATAGCGGATATATCACCATAGTAGGATTAATATCATATTTTACTAGTGATGTCTATTCGAAAAAAGAGAAAATTGGTGGTTTGTTATTTTTAGGTGTTTTAATGATTTCCTTAGTCATTAATCCTATCAACTTATTATGGCATGGATTAAGTAAACCTAATTGGTTTCCTTATCGTTTCGTATTTATTTTAAGTTTCTTTAGTCTAAAGATAGCTTATAAAGGTTTAATTGTTACAATGAGAAAAAAATATATGCTGCTAGGTACAGCAATTTTTATGTTTTTACTAATTTATGCTTATTGTGGTTCTTATAATTTTGTTAATTTTAATAAGCTTATATTAAGTTTAATATTCCTAAGCTTATTAGTTCTATTTTTATTTATTAAAATAAAAAATAATTTAATCATAGTAGCAGCCATTGTTTTTTTTGAAATAGTAGTTAATGCCTCACTGTATTTAAATGAGTTAAAACTGGAACCATATGATCGTTATTTAAACCAAATAACAGTTTACGAAAATGCCATAGATTATATTAAGACAATTGATGATGGATTTTATCGCTTTGAAAAAGATACTGATAGAAATCAAAATGATCCGATGTTACTGAATTACAATGGAATGTCTCATAATAGCTCGGCTGAACCTGCAACAACTAGGTATTATCTTTCAAGTACTTTAGGATTTTGTAGTGAAGATAATTGGGTTCATTATAATGGTGGAACGACGAATGCTAATGATTCTCTATTAGGTATTAAATATATATTAACAGCAGATGACTTGTCAAAAGACTACATTAAACTAGCAGAATTTGAGGAGCAAGTATTGTATCAAAATCCGTTGGCACTACCTTTTGCGTATGTGGCTGATGCTAATACAACAGATGTTTCCCTAATCGACTTAGATTGGCTCAATAATCAGAATTTAATTTGGAGCTCTTTATATGGTGATAATGTTGAGGTTATGAAGACAATAGTTACTACTGAAGAAGTTCATGACTTAACTATAATAGAAGATGGTTACAAAGGACGTATTTTTCAAAAAACTCAAGAAGAAGGCTATGTAACTTTTGAGGGAATTATGACATCTTCTGCTCCTCTTTATGCTTATTTCGGATCTGTGGATGAAAGAAGTATTAATGTCTATGTTAATGATAAACTTATAAGTGAGTATTTCAATTATGGTGAGTATCAAATACTTAGGCTTGGAACGTATGATAAGGATCAAAAAATCATTATAAAACTAGAATTATTACAAGAAGAAATGAG
>CAYJHM010000299.1:0-1973 GCA_964369935.1 uncultured Rikenellaceae bacterium | reverse complement strand
ACCCAAAAAGGTTACTATAGCCTGCATAATCACTGCATTGGGGCTTGGGACACCATCCCTTACAGTACGATGCTTATCAGTATTAGATAATGCTACATCAAAGTACTCAACTATCTCGTCCCAAGTAGCATCTTTATCTAAATAATCTGTTAGATAAGAAATAACAGTGGGTAGGCAGGTTTCACCGTTTTGAGGTTTACGATACATATTCATTATTCCTCTATTACGTATTACGTCGGAATCAATCTCTATATGAGTGTCAATACTGTCCCTTGGGTTGAAACCCATTTCATCAAGGTCTTCTGGACTACCAGATGATTGACTTGGAGGAGTAGTTTGGTATATTGCCTGAATAATTAATACTGTCATAGTTCTATCTACGATATTCAACTCAAGAATCTCTTCTAATCGCTGTTTAAAATAGTTCATATGAGCTATATCATTAAATATTACAGAGAACACTAAATTTGTTCCATCAACATATAGTGGCCAGCCAGTGCTTGGTGTAGTATATACAGCTAATTCTACTAATGATTGAAGATGTGCTCTATCTATAGGGAACCATAAGTAGGCCTGCCCTATTGAGAACACTGCTTTAATATAGGTGTTTGTAGATTTAGTTAGTTTTGCTGCATGTTGAGTAATAGTCCCTATATCTGCATCTTCATCAAGTAACTTATATAACTCTTCCTTTAAGTCATTTACGCTGTCATATATATAACCTAGCTCACTCCATAAGTCAAAATTGCTAAAGAGGAGTATTCTTCTTAATAATTTATGGTTCAATATCTCATCAATCTTTACAAGTTCATAGCTTTTGATCTTATTCATCCCAAGCCCTTCTTCTTTTTCGTAGAGAACAAAGATAAATGCAGTGATTGTCCTGTTGTGAGCATCTAAAATCGGTGTAAGAGTGTAGACTTTGTTATCTGGGGCAACACTAAACGTGATTGTTCCTCCATCAGATAATTCTCCTAACGTATTGCTCTCAGCCATAATTCTGTCCCCTTCAGGATAGTGTTTCAACGCTGATAGTAGTTGATAGTTATCTGTAGATAGATACTCTGTAATGATTGTCTCTTGCTCATATTGAGCATTATCGTTACAGCCAATAATCAATAAGAGTGATAACAATAGAGGAAACACCAATTGTAAACCTTTAATTCTGTGTCTATATGCACATACACACAGATTTTTCATTTTCTTGTGCTTCATAATAACTAAAATTTAATGTTAATACTATTCACACACCACCAAAGAAATACTGTTTCTTGATATTACGCACATCTTTAATGCAAATATACAGACTATTTTTCATATTAACAAGTAAATTATGATTTTTGTTTTGTGCCTGCGGTGTGATTCGCCTCACGCCGGTGCGAGCCGCACGGGCATTAATACGTGCCTTGTCTATATCAAAACCATCTATATTAGGGGTTACCGTGATTATCTCCTCTTCAATATTCAGCTCCTTACGTTTGGCTCCATTATTACCTCGCTCTTTAGGTGTTGGGGCAGCTTTATCATCTACACTACAACTCTTTACAGACTGCATCTCTACCTTTTTAGGTAGGGCAATCTTTGATAAACCATTTAGTCGTGCTGCTATCTTCTCTTTGTCTTTACCCTCTTTTAATAGTAGAGATTTTAACTCCGAAATCTCTGCTGCCATAGAATTAATTGTAGCAGTTAAGGTCTCAATGGTTTTCATTAAGCCCTTATTTTACTCTTGCTCTTTTTCTGCTATCTCCTTGTAATTCATACTGTAAAGTGTAGTGATAATTATTGAATTATGCAACAAAAAAGGCAATTATTTTTAGATTATTTTACTGATTAACAATTGTTTAGCAATGCTATTTGGCGCAATTCATTACCATATGAGCGATGTTTTATTTGAGATATTATCCTATTGATTATGTCTGTTGGTAGTTCGATAATACAGCCGGAAACCAAGCGATATGGGATATCATAAA
>CAYJHM010000298.1:0-1990 GCA_964369935.1 uncultured Rikenellaceae bacterium | reverse complement strand
AAAATAGATGCCCTTCTGCATAGAACTCTTTACGTATCTCTACGAGGATAGTTTTTGCTCTACCATCTTCGGTTAGAGTAATTGGCTGTAAGTTACGGGCTTTTCTAAAATTATCATATAGTATTTGTGCTTCGGCAAGTGGTGCTGTCTCTGCGGCTATTAGATACATCTCTGCTAAGCGGAAGATTGGCATACGGTCTGCATCGCCTGTAGTCGAACTACTACTTAAATTTGATTCTACACTATATTTATTGCAAATACCATAAGTTGAGCCATTACCAACAACAACAGTCCCCCACCATTGTCCTACCTCTGGTTCGCGAATATCTACACCTGAACCTTCATACAAATTAGTTTTTAAGTATCTTGTTATCCAATAACTTCCACTTCCTTTATATAGGTTGCCCGATGCAAAGTTAGTATCATACTTATCCTCTTTTTCGTGGTCTGAAAATGCAAGAATATGCTCGGTAGAGAATAGATAATCACCGGAGGTCATAGCACTCATATCTCCCAACGTAAACATAAGCTCACCATCAACGCCTACTGCCTCAATTAGTGTCTTTGCAGCGGCATAAGCAGCATCTTTATTGCCAATATAGTTATTAGTACGTGCTTCGAGAGCCTTTACTGCATAGTAGTTAAGTCTAAGATGGCGGAAGCTATAAAATTCTGATATACCACTATCCTCAAAAGCACCATAAGTTGGTCTTGAAAGGTCGTATTGTGTAAACTCCAATATCGGGTCGTTATTTTTTAGCAACTCTTCAGCCTCTTTAATATCTTTTAACAGTTGTGTTGTGTATTCGTCAAATGTAGAGTGTTCTGTTAGCTCTCTACCAAATTCGGTAACATAAGGTAATATTCTACTACCATCGGCTGTTGATGGAACAGGACCAAAAAGCCTAAGAATATCAAGATGACACATTGCACGCACTGCAAGTAGTTCGCCCTTCATAATAGATAGCGATTTTTCAGGGATATAGGCTGGTTTAGTATCAAGCATATCTAGTATAGAGTTACTGTTTGAAATAACTTTATATAGCTTTGTAAATATACTATTCATTTTGCTTTCAACATCACTATCGCCCCAATTATGTTCTGCTAAATAGTCTTCAAAACTATTATTGGTAACTTGGTATAGCGATGCCATATACTCTATGGTATTAAATGTAAGCGATGAACCGTAGGCATCATTATTCATTAGCTGTATGTATACCCCTGTTACAGCATCCATATAGCTCTTTTCTGATGTAAATAGATCCTCTCTTGTACTCTCCGTTCTTGGCTGCACATCAAGCCAACTATTGCACGATGACACGAGAAAAATAGTTAGAAGAAATATATATAATTTATTATTTTTCATAATCAACTTATTATAGAGTTATATTTAATGTTAGTGATAATTGACGAGAGAAAGGATAGGTAATTCCTCTTTCACGTTTTACTGATGATAGATAGAAAAGATCATCCATAGATAAACGTAGTGATAGATGTTCAAACTTCAATCTCTCTTTTACAAACCTATTATTAAGTTCATAATCTAAACTTATGCTCTGGCATCGGAACATATTAAAATCTTCCACAAAACGAGAACTCTTATTTGTTGTGCTATTATCTGAAACACTCTTAAATTGTGTTATATCACCTGGTTTCATCCATCTGTCGTTATATACTCTTGAATCAACATTATAGAGTGGGTCTACATTCTCAACCTTATTTATTAATGTTTGGTTATAGACTTGACCCCCAAATTCGTAGCCGAAAGATACATTAAACAATAGGTTTTTATAACGAAGTGCAGAGTTTATATTTCCTCTGTAATCAGGGGTGCTAACACCTGCCGTAGCAAGATCTAGCGAGCTCCAAGTAAAGGTTGAATTACCATTTCTATCTAAGAACATCTCTCTACCTGTTGATGGGTCGATACCTAGCGATGGGACAACATAAATTTCGTTCATCGAATAACCCTCACGATAGATAGTATATA
>CAYJHM010000297.1:0-1993 GCA_964369935.1 uncultured Rikenellaceae bacterium | reverse complement strand
GAGGGAGTTAGTAAATTTTTACTAACTCCCTCTATTTTTTTGCCATTGAAATTTGCCATTGAACTAATTTGATATATGATTTTTTTTAATTTTGAAAATTTATGTTTAAATTTGCAGTGTTGATGAAATTTTGTGCTTATGAGTGCGAAAACAAATGAAGAGAACAATTCTTCAGAAGAGATATTATTAGTTGACTTTAACAATAGGGATGTAAATGCTTTTGCAAAGGTGTATACTCTTATGTATAGGGAATTAAATCTCTATGCTAGGTCGTTGTGTCGTATATATAATATCGAAAGTGAAGATATGGTTCACGATGCCTTTCTTGATATATGGAAGAGTAACAAGAGCTTTAACTCGATAAAAGGAGTTAAAGCTTACCTTTATATCATAATAAAAAATAATTTTTTAAACTACGTAGACCATAGTAATATAGTTAACAACCACTCGGAGAGGGTGCAGAGTGACATTAACCTTTCAGTTGAGGTGATGGAGAGTGAATTTTACTCAATTGTTGACTACTCACTTGGCTTACTACCTGAGAAATATGCAAATGTGTTGCAACTTTTCCTAGACGGCTACTCACCTGCCGAAGTGGCTAAAAAACTCGATAAGCCTATACAGACTATTTACAATACAAAGAATGAGGCTATAAAAATTTTACAAAAAAAATTACCTAAAGATAAAATGCTTGTAATTAATGCTTTGACTAGTTTATTAAATATATAAATATTTTTTTTATTATTTTTTTGGTAGATTTATATTACTAAACTGTATTAGTTATAAACAGCCAAAAATATGAAAAACGAAAATACAGAAAATAGTCAAAATAGAATCGAAAAAGCAATCGACTTTGTCTCTAACTTCAAGAAAGAAAGTTTGAAAGTAGAGGAGATAAAGAGCTTTATTGATGATAATAGTGAGGATATTAAACAGCTTGCAGAGAGATTAAGCAATGAAGAGCGCATAAACACGAAGCGTTCAGACATAGCTATTATAGAGAACGAGCGTGAAAAGAGATTTAATCGATTTGTAGCCGAAATAAGAAATAGCAACAAAAAAAGTAATAGTCGACGTGGTAGAATTACTCTTCGCGTGGTTGCTGCATCTGTGGTGGCGGCCGTAATTGCTATTTCGTTCATTATCTATACCCCAAACAGTACAGAATCAACTATTGAAACTGCCCAATTACAAGAGGAAATTAGTACTCCCGTATTAATAACAGCTGAGGGGGCACAACACTCTTTAGATGGTGGTACAGGTTCAGTTTTAGACCTAAGAACAGTGGCAGCTAGTAGGATTAACTACATAAAATCAACGGAAGAGATTAAATACAATAAAGTGATTGTTCCTAAGGCGTCAATACTTAAGTTTATCCTACCTGATAGCTCTATTGTTACACTTAATGCCAAGAGTAGCCTATGTTACGACCCAACGTTCAAGAGTAGAGTAGTGGAGCTTGAAGGAGAGGCATTCTTCGACATAAGAAAATCTGATAACCCATTTATTGTTAAAACAAAGAGAGAGCAGGTTAAGGTTTATGGTACAAAGTTCAATGTAGAGAGTTATGATGATAGTAAATTTAAGACTGTGCTAGTTGAGGGAAGTGTTGGTGTAACAATAAATAATGGAAATAAGGAGGTTATGCTTAAGCCGTCGGAGATGATAGATGTTGAGAGCAATGGCAGCTACACTGTTAAACAGGTAAATGTGGAAGAGTATATATCATGGCAAGAGAAGAGGTTTAAGTTCTTAAACATATCATTGGATAGAGCGGCAGAGGAGCTGTCTCGTTGGTATGATGTTAAGATAGATATTGACGAGGAGGTAAAAGAGTTAAATATTAATATATATGCAAATAAAGGTAAATCAATTGATAGTTTTATAGAGTTTTTTGAAATATTATATGATGTTAAATTTGAAAAAAATGAAGATGCCTATGGTTATACTGTAAGGAAGAAGTAAAAAAACAAAGTTCATCCACTAGGTAGGT
>CAYJHM010000296.1:0-1993 GCA_964369935.1 uncultured Rikenellaceae bacterium | reverse complement strand
AACTCAAAAAAATTTTGCAAATAACCAAAATTATAGTATCTTTGTACTCAAAATATAGCCAAAAAGACATAACTACATTCAAGTAATATTGATTTAAAATACAAGTATGAATAATTTAGATTTTAACTTTTTCTGTGACTTTTGCCCTAAGGATACAACTTATAGGCTTGAAAATTGCTTTACTGATTACAGCATAAAAAATTATGTTAAAGGCGAGCTGATAACTAATAGGGGTGATATTGCAAAGGTGCTATCGATATTGGTTAGTGGCACAGTTCGTGTATCAATTGTCCTCGAATCGGGTTTGGCTCTTAATGATGGGTTACACTCTGCACCTACTGCCTTAGGGTTAATTGCTCTGTTTGCCGATAACAATTACTACAGAATTACAGTTGTAGCCGAAACAAAATGTCAGGTTATAAGTGTAAGTAAAGATACTATCGAAAAGCATATAGTAGAGTGTACGACCTTTAGACGTAATTACCTTGCCAAATGTATGTCGAAAGTAGATGTTTTTTGCGAACATCTTAACCTACTAACTCACAAGGGACTAAAATCACGATTGGCTTACTACATTTTATCTAAGTCGCACGTTAATAGGTACAATCTAGGAATGAAAATTGGCGATTTAGCATACTACCTAAGAGTAGAGCGTCCTTCGCTATCACGCGCAATTCAGGAGCTGGTAGATGCTGAGATAATAACTTATTATAGAGGTGAGGGGAAAATTTTAAATATTTCAGCCCTTCGTTTACTTGTGGATTAACCCATCGTACAGATGAGCTAAATGCTTACGTAGGTACAGAATAGCATATCTCTTTTGCGATATTAATGTGTTAATTGGAACACCTGTCGCCTCGGATATATCTTTAAATGCTACTCCTTGGAGTTCATTTAGTTCAAACACATTGCGCTGCTCAGCAGGTAACTCCGCAAGTGCAAGATTCAACTCCTCGGATATAATAACCTGCTCCATAGTGGTTTCAGGGCTGTTATCATCAACTAGCAGAATCTCTGCCAGGGATATATCATTTTCGTTTTCATCAGAACTGTGCAGGTATGGCATAGATTCCTCTTTCATCTTGCGAGAGCGATCGATTATCATATTACGTGCTACACGATAGAGCCACGAAGCAACATTATTTATACTCTCCTCTTGCCCATCAGATACAATAAATCGATAAAATATATCATGCAGCATATCCTCTGACTCACTATCAGAGGATATCTGCTTCGATATATATCCTTTTAGCGCAGCAGAGTACCGCTTAAATATCGACTCGACCCTACTCATCTCCTTTTTTTGCCATACACTCGCGAATATACTCCATTTTCTGCTTTCTACTCATCCCTTTAAGTTGCTCTTTATGTGCATGGCGCATATGTTTATATGATGCGCCTCGTTTGAACGAGTTAAATCCACCAAACAGCACTCTACACAGTACCAATAACCCTACTGCTTGCAGGTAAGTTAAAGCTCCCCATCCTATAACCATTGGAATAATCGAGTTCCACAACAGCATTACCACCAAACCAAATATAGCAACTGCGGCTATAACAATTAAAATTTTCAATACTACTTTCATAATCATCTATTTTACAGCAACCTCAAGATTAATTGCCCCAAATTTACACATCTTATTAACACATTTACCACAACCAACACACGCCTCGAAATTTACCACCTCAGCAGCTCCGTTAATCATTGTAAATACTTTGCGCTTACACATCTCAACACACTTAGCACATCCAACACAACTCTCTTCAATAACCTCTAACAACTTAACCTCGCGAGGCTTTTTAAACTTCATCTTCAATTTATGTAACATCTGTAATCCATTAAAATTATTCGAGCACTATTGCTCTTACTATTACAGACGAATAACTAAAGATTATATTTTAAATTATTATTGTTCGGGGAAATAAATTCTATAGGGCGATTCCCTAAATACAAATCACCTGACTTACAATCTGTTAAAATAACTAAAAGCTA
>CAYJHM010000295.1:0-1993 GCA_964369935.1 uncultured Rikenellaceae bacterium | reverse complement strand
GCAAAACCCCTTGAAAACGTAGTGTTTTCAAGGGTTTTCTCGTTGGCAAGGGTGTACCATTCTGAACCCCTACGCCATTTTACAAGTTGATGAATGTGATAAACAAAAAAGACTATTTAAGAGTATTACTACTTTTAAATGCAACTCTTTAACGCTATTCTTTATCAAAGTGCTATTATTGTCTTTTACTCCTTTAGCATACATCTTCACACCTTGATTGTCCATATTTAATTATTAGAGATAGTAATTCTAAAACTTATTTCGCATAGTATAAAAGCATATTAAGCGAAACTTCATCTTCTCCAATATTCTTATACGAATGTGAGACATCCGCCGTAAAACGAATAGAGTCACCTTCGTTTAAAAAATATACTTGGTCTTGAACTTTAATCTCAACAGCTCCACTAAAAACAGTAATATATTCTTCTGTACCATTGAGGTGCGGTTGTGCATTAAGATTTCCACCAGGCAAAATAACTATGCGATAAGTTTCAAAGGCTCGTTGCTCATCAAAGAGAAATACTGGATAATTTAAATATTTTCCATCATCCTCTAAAATCTGTTTAGAAATATCCGAACGAATAACTAAAGCTGTTTCGTTCTTTTGCTCTACAAGAGAGGTAAATGCAACCTTGTAACCGTTGGCGATTTTCCATAGCACCGAAATCGTTGGGTTCGCATCTCCTCGTTCTATCTGTGCAAGCATACTACGTGAAACGCCTGTCATATTAGCCGCCATATCAAGTGTTAATTTTTTTTGCTCTCGGATTTGCTTTATGTTTTGCGAAACAGTAGAATTAATATTCAAATTATTTGCCTCCAAATTCATTGACAATATATCGGACTTATGATACACTATAACGGAATTACATATTATATTATATCACACTTTATTTATGGAGGCAACTATTATGTTTAGTTGGATTAATTTTCTCACCTATGCAATTATTACAGCGATAACACCAGGACCGAACAATATTATGTCAATGTCGAATGCTAGTCAATTAGGCTTTAAAAAAGCTTTTTCGTTCAACCTCGGAATTTGGGCAGGTTTTTCTTTCGTTATGATTATCTGCACACTGTTGAGCAGTATGCTTTCCTCACTAATCCCAAAAATCGAACTCCCCATGCTTATAATTGGTGCGGTGTATATGCTGTTTCTTGCCTATAAAACATGGAAAAGCACCGACAAAATTGAAGAGGATTACTCGAAGAGTGGTTTCATATCGGGATTAGTTTTACAATTTATTAACCCGAAAGTTTATATTTATTGTATTGTATCTATGCAAGCATACATACTTCCTTTTTACAGTGATGAAGTGCTTTCGCTATTAGGCTTTGCTTTGCTACTCGCGTTTATAGGATTTGTTTGCACAATGCTTTGGTCTGCATTCGGGTCTGCTTTCAAGCTACTTTTTTCTAAGTATGCGAAAGCGACAAATGCTATCATGGCATTGCTACTGGTTTACTGTGCTATCAGCCTTTTTATATAGTAATCATAATTATCTCTACCTCATATAGAGGTGTAACTCTAGTAAAATTTGTGGCATATTATTTTCCTTTTTCTGTTCAAGGAATGACATTTTTTCAATCTGTTATCTCATAGTCTTTAATGCTAACAATGTTTCAAATCTCCACAACTTACTTTAAGGAGCAAGTTTATAACACCACTTTTCCATGAAATGAAAAAACACCAAAATCTCCGTTTTTCTCGTAAATACTTTTTTCTAAAAGCATTTTATTGAGGGGAGTATTTTGGTGTTCACAATCTGGCGGAGAAGGAGGGATTGGCGTGTCGACCTTGTCGCCACATT
Organism: uncultured Rikenellaceae bacterium; assembly: GCA_964369935.1. GTDB lineage: Bacteria > Bacteroidota > Bacteroidia > Bacteroidales > Rikenellaceae > JADFUS01. The sequence continues at coordinate 179 of CAYJHM010000295.1, read as the reverse complement.
GCTTACGGCATAGCCGCTACGCACCATTTACCTAAAAACTTGCCACTGGCAAGTTTTTTTAACGGTAACTGCCCTATCGGGTTCAAATCCCATTAAATGAAAAAACACCCTAAAGGGTGTTTTTTAGTTGTCATGTGTGACCAATTCGAACCCCCACGAGAATTTTTAACAGGGTTTAA
>CAYJHM010000294.1:0-2001 GCA_964369935.1 uncultured Rikenellaceae bacterium | reverse complement strand
GATGGGACAACATAAATTTCGTTCATCGAATAACCCTCACGATAGATAGTATATACATCCGACGATTTATCTGCCTCGGCTTCCGCTTGTGCCTCTTTCATACTCTCTGATAGAGAAACAATCTTGTTTTTATTGTATGCAATAGCTCCCGATATACTCCATAGTAGTCCCTTTTTGGTATCTCTTAGGATTTGACCAGTTACCTTTAACTCATAACCACGGTTTTCAACTTCACCAATATTATCAATATATGTACTAAATCCTGTTGAGGTTGGTAAATTGATAGATGATATTTGGTCTGATGTCTTTTCAATGTAAGTGTCTAAAATTACACTAACTCTACTGTTAAACATATCTAACTCTAAACCAAGATTGTAGTTCATCTTACGTTGCCATTTCAAATCGGGGTTACCAATCTCATTAACATCTGTTCCTATCCAGTTAAAGTATCTGTCATCGGTAAAATAACGATATGTTGTTAGGGCTTGATACGAGCTAAATGCCTCTGAACCACTTGTTCCAACCGAACCTCGAACCTTTAACTTATTAATGTTCTCTAAGTCCTTAATAAAGCTCTCGTTATGTAGGTTATATCCCAAACCTGCCGACCAGAAAGATGCAAAACGATTATTTGAACCAAAAGCAGAGTTACCATTACCTGTTAAAGTAAAATCGGCAAAGAAACGGTTGTCATATGAGTAGTTAAAGTTACCAACGATACCCATCGAACGGTTTTTGCTCTCCGAACCACTTGGTTTACCTCCCTCTTCGTATTGTAGCGCCATTGCTATCATATCCATATCCTCATTTGAGAATCCTTCTGCAATAAAAGTTGCAGCTAAAGAGTTTGTCTCTTTAATATTGGCATTAGCACCAGCATATATCATATGCTTCTCGCCAAGTAGCTTAGAGTAGCTGAGATTTAGTGTTGCATCGTACGAATAATAATCGTCGTTTTTATAGGTGTACTCACCTTTTCGTAGTAAATCCTCTGCTCCATAATCCATAAACATAGTATGTTCGGATGGGTAGAAAGTATCTGAGGTTCCAATATCTTTTGATAACCCTAGTTTTGTTCTAAGAATTAAATCTTCATTTATATTCCAATCAAGAGCAAAGTTATTATTTATTAATGTGTTACCTGTACGGCTGTATGTGTTTAACGAAGCATTATAAAGAGGATTTGCAACACCCGTTGAGCCCCAAATAAGTGATCCGTTATTACCATTTGTACCAAAAGCCATAACTAAATTACCATCTGCATCGTAAGGCGCAAAGTACGGGTTCATAAGTGCATACTCGCTAAACGAACCATAAGGCGACGAAGATGTGTTGTTAAGACCAATAGATAAACGATTAGAGAAACGTAGATTATTAACTCGATAAGATAGATTAATATCGCCATTAAAATTTTGTCTAACCGACTCCTTCATCGTACCAACTATTCTATTTAGCTGTGCCGATGCAGAGTAACGAAAAACTTCATCTCCTCCCTCAATACGTAAATTGTGGCGTTGTCCGATACCCGTCCTAAGAGGTTTTGATAGCCAATCAGTGTTGATGCCTTGGTTTACTAAGTTAAGGTTATGATTATAACGCTTGTTAAGTTCGACTTGATTCTCTGCACGTGCTGTCTCATATACACCTGCTGCAACTTCGTAGCTTAGTTTATCAGTTGAGTTTAGTAACGAGTAAGAGGTAAGATCAGGCATTTCAATATTCATATCAGTACGATAGGTTATACGAAGTTTACCAGCCTCAGGTTCGATAGTCTCGATAACTACCACACCATTAGCACCACGAGAACCATACATAGCAGTAGCTCCTGCATCTTTTAGTATGGTTATAGATGATATTTCGTTCTCATTCATATCCATCATACGCTGAAGTGTAGACTCAAAACCATCAATTATAATAAGTGGGGTATTTAATCCTGCACGAGAGTCGTCTTGAAGACCATCAATATTTGGCATCGACGATGTACCACGTATTGTTATCTCT
>CAYJHM010000293.1:1529-2010 GCA_964369935.1 uncultured Rikenellaceae bacterium | reverse complement strand
TAGTTGTTTTAACACGTTGTAAATAAAGTGATTCGCATTTGGGGAATCACCCTAAGCAAACTAAGTCAAAATATTGCGACACTGTCCCAAGTTTTGTGTAAATGGTAATCGAGGCTCGGGGGGGTAATTCCTTACCCGAGCTTTTATAGTGCCCCCTGTTTTTTAAATAAAGGGTAATTTTACGAGTATCCTTAAACAGAGAAGAGAAGCGATATGAGCCTATTTCTGTTTACTTTGTTTCTTAAAATATTAACCGCCTCTTGTTTTTTGTTATATATTGTTTGAACCTTTAAGTTTAACATAGTAGCTATTTCAATGGCTGTATATCCGTCTAAAAACAATTTAAGTATCTTTGAATACTCCGCAGGCAGAAGTCCTGTTAGTTCGTATGCGTATGAATATAAGTAACTACCAACAATATCTTTATCAAGTGCATTGTTAGAAGATTTTTTTTCGTACTTACTAACAACTGTTTGGTGAT
>CAYJHM010000293.1:0-1474 GCA_964369935.1 uncultured Rikenellaceae bacterium | reverse complement strand
ACGTAATAGGGTTTCAAACTTTACCGATCTGCGTTGCCATATATCTATCAAAATATCGTGAATAACATCTTCCGAATCAACGCCTAACCCACTAAATAAACGCACTCCGTAACGATAAAACTCTTTGTAATAATATTTGTATATGTAAGCAAATGCAGATTGCTCCCTACTATTTAAATCTTTAAGTAGGAGTATATCATTATCTACATATATATTACTATTCATCATCATTATTGTTATATATATTGCAAAGTTAGAAAAAATAATAAACTTTCAAAAGTAAAAAAAGCCATTGTTAGAGTATATATAAATATAAAGTGTAAAAAAATACAATATGAGAAAAAAAATTAGTGATATATATAAGGTAGAACGCAGTATTAATATTGCGGATAAAATATTTTTTAATTCAGTAAGTGAAGAAGGAAATATAAATAATATTACTCAAAACAGTGATGAGATTAACTCGTTGCACGATATAGTTGATGAAGCGCACAATTATTCTGAAATATTTGATCTCTCAAATGAGGTTGATACTAATAAAGAGTATGAGCGATTTAGAAAAAATACTATAATAATTGGTAGAAGGAGGAAATTGAGATTAACATCTATTATTGCGTCGAGTTGTGCGGCTGCTGTAATGGCTATATCTTTTTTGCTGTTCTGGGAGGGCGATAATAATAGTTTGCCTCAAGATATAGTTGCCGAGGTGTCGGAGCCGTATATGACTATTGAGAATAGCAACGAAATTGTAGAGTTAAATATGGTTGGTAACGGCAAAGAGCTTGCTAACAGTAAAGTTATAGGGTTAAAACGAGAAAAAATTTCACTGCAAAATACAATTGGACGAATAAAGATATCCACCCCATTAAAGCGCACATTTAAAGTTGAGTTACCTGATGGTTCTATTGCTCTACTTGATTCAAACAGTGAGATCTTGTATGATGAAAATTTTAGTGGAGATAGTCGTGAGGTTGAAGTGAAAGGAGAGGTTTATTTTGATGTAAAAAAGAGTGATAAGCCTTTTGTTGTTAAGTGTAACGATACAGAAGTGAGGGTGCTGGGTACAAAATTTATTGTTTCGTCTAAGGTTATAGGCGCAACAACCAGTCTTCTTGTTAGTGGCTCTGTTGAGTTCTCGGCAAAAGGGAGTAGAGTAGTGCTTAAACCTAATCAAATGGCAAAGTTAGAGAATAAGAGTAGTGAAATTTTTAAATTTAAAGATAGAGAGCTAAGATACATTATAGAAATAGTTTCGGAGTGGTATGGAGTATCATTTAATTTTGATAGTGAGAATATTAAATTACTTGATGGTACACTGTATAACTTTACTATATCGAGAAGTAAAGATATAGGTGCAGTTTTAAATTTTATTGAACTAATATCAAAAGAGTGCGATGTTAGTTTTGTTAAAAATGAGAAAGGAGGTTACGATATTTATATAGAGATGTAAAAATAATAGAGCCAACCTCTCAAG
>CAYJHM010000292.1:1790-2016 GCA_964369935.1 uncultured Rikenellaceae bacterium | reverse complement strand
TCTATATAATTTTTAAAGCCATTACGTACGCTTTGATATAAGTATCCCTTTACGTGTATTAACGTATTAAATTTTGTTTGATTATTAGTTAATAAATTTACGAAAACATCTTGAACTACATCTTTTGCATCAATAGCAGTATTTAAATATAGTTTATGGGTATACATAAAAATATCATTATAATACATCCGATAAATACAATTAAAAGCATCAGCATTTTTATTAT
>CAYJHM010000292.1:0-1780 GCA_964369935.1 uncultured Rikenellaceae bacterium | reverse complement strand
CCATACACTTTAGACCCTAGTTTACTACCACATCAAAGAGACTAAAAAATTATTAACCTCTTATTCAAACATAACATCAATCTACAAAAGTAGCAAAATATACTCAAATCCCAATCAGATAGACTAAAATATTTCTAAAATTAAGATCGTGGTAATAAGATATCTATATAGTCGCCCCTTAAAATCTGAGTTTTGGATAAGAAACAGTCATACTTTTTTTATCCAGAACTCAGGTTTAAAAGATGAACCCGTAATGGTGCTAGACAAAATTAGCACTAAATTGCTTTTCAATTATCATATACACTTTGCAAACACAACTGATATTTAACTCTCCAGCCACTCTAAAAATGTTTTTGCTTTGAGGCGTGAGATATTTACCGCTTCGGGGGTTTTGTACTTCAACTTAACAATCAGAGTGCGGTTGAAGTAGCGTTCAATTGAGAGGATAGACCAACGTGGGATAATGAATTGACGAGATGCACGGAAGAATTTGTTACCATCAAGCAGTAGCTCCAACTCGTCTAGCGTTGAGTTGTAGCTATACTCTTTACCTAAGGTTGTGGTGATTTGCAAACCCGAACTTGTGGAGTAGATATAGGCAATATCGTTTACAGCAATAGGTATTATCTTCTCGCCAGCATTCATCATTAAGGTTGATTTATACTGGCGCGAACTACCACCTCCGTCAATTAATTTTAGCAGGCCTTCTATTTGGGCATTGTACTCTGCTACATCTTTTTGGGGGGTAAATATCTCACGCATCGAGTGAAACTTCTCGAGTGCCTTTACCACCTGCTCGCGACTGATTGGTTTAAGTATATAGCTAATGGCATTTATTTCAAACGCCTCCATTGTATATTGATTGTAGGCGGTGCAGAAGACAATCGGACACTCAACCTTTACTTGCCTAAAAATTTCGAAACTAACGCCATCCGCAAGCTCAATATCAGAGAATATCAGCTCGGGCAATTGGTTCTCTGTGAGCCACTCAACGCCCTGCTCAATAGAGTCTACAACACCTACAATATTGATTGTGTCATCTATTTTGGCAAGTACCTCCGAAAGGCGTTTCGCTGCTAAAATCTCATCTTCAATGATTAAAATATTCATACTCTTACGATTGGTAGTTTAACAATAAAATATTCATTTTGTATTATCTCCACATCACGGTTAAATAGTAGACTGAATCGCTGCGACAAGTTGTGTAAACCTATCCCTGTTGATTCTGCAACTAATGTTTTAGATTGTACTCGGTTCGAGATAATCAAATACTCTTCGCTTTCAGTAATAGAGACTTTAAGTGGTGCTCTCACTGTTGCCTTATTGTGTTTTATAGCATTTTCGAGCAGTATTTGTAGGGTCATCGGTGGAATTTGAATACTATCTAAATCACTATGAATATTAACCTCTAAATCTATTGCATCTGCAAACCTCTCCTTTTGAATGTACCAATATTGCAGTGCAAAATCGAGCTCTGCTTCTAATGGCACGCATTTTTGGTCACGATTTGCTAGCAAATAACGATAAACCCCAGCCAAGCGTTCAACAAAGTTCTGCACCGCAATATCTTCGGTCATTGAAGAGATAGTATTAAGTGAGTTGAACATAAAGTGTGGGCTTAATTGCTCGCCTAAAGATGTTAGTTTAGTCTCTAAAGCAAGCCGTTCGGCACTTGCGGCTTTCAGCTCGGCACTCTTCTTCTCAACAATAATCATCTGCGAGAATAGAATCCAGTGGTAGATTATATTCCAAACAAGCACACGCCAAAATCCCCATCTAT
>CAYJHM010000291.1:0-2037 GCA_964369935.1 uncultured Rikenellaceae bacterium | reverse complement strand
TTTACAGAAAATTAATACATAAAACTGTAAAGCCACAATTGGGGGACTTTGTCAAGAATTATTTAATACATTTTGCTGAATTTTAACTATTTAAAAGATATCATTTAAATTTTGTGTGGTTATATTATGTACGTACACACAATAAAATAAACTTTTAAAGAATTAAATCAACATTTTTTTTGAAATATTCTTGCATATTTGAAATAAATTCATTATCTTTGCCAATAAAGGGAACTTTTGTGTTATTCACAGTTAAGACCCAGGGGGGGCAAATACTATAAATATATTAATAATTAAGGACTTTACAAAGTTGGTATGGTACGGCATTTTTTGTCTAAGGTTGGACAAATATGGAATGTCATTTTGTATCAAATATACTACACTATTTTGTAAATATTAATTACGAAAATTATGGATAAATTGATCAATAATATAATGAGCCGAATTATTCTGCGATTTACAAGCAGATGGTTCGTTTTCGTGTGCGATATGCTTCTTTCAGTAGCAGTCACATATGTTGCGTTGAGATTATCTGCCGTTCTTTTGGGTGCTGATTGGCTAGTTAATGGCGCAGCGCACCTGCCTCTATTCTTACTGTCGGTTGTTTTGGCAAACGCCGCTGGCGAATTAATATTAAAAATACACGTTAGCTCGCTTCGCTATTCGTCATTTACCGATGCCGTAAGAATACTCTTCGCTCTTGTGTTTAAAGGGGCAGCATATTTATATACTCCAGTTATATTGGGCATAAATTTTCCTGCATCGATTTTAGTGTTTTGCATGATTCTTGATCTACTGCTTAGTTTTTCGGTTCAACTGATTTTCCGTATGTTTGTGGTAGTGGGTTATCGTGTGATTATCAAGAACCGTTACGAGAACAAATCAAAGCAAGAACGAATATTAATATATTTAGGTAGCAATAACCCTATATCTGCATTAAACTCTGTTTACGAGAAGCTTAACGCATACAATTTGGTTGGTTACCTTAGAAGTGGGGAGCGCAATAAGAAGAGAGTGGCAGACCACCCTATCTACTTTGTAAACAACATAAAAACTTTCAAGCGTTTAGTTACTATGCTGAAAATTGATAGTGTTCTATTTACAGCTCACTCTGATTTGAATCAAGAAAAAGAGGGAATAGTAAGGTATTGCGAGCGTAACGGGGTGAAAATGCTAATTATGACTAGTGCAAACATTGTTGAAGACGGCACCATATTAAATCGTCAATTACCAAAGGTAAAAATTGAAGATTTACTTGGTCGCGAGGAGATAAAAATAGATATGGAGCGAATCTCGAACGAATTAAATGATAAGGTAGTGCTAGTAACGGGCGCAGCAGGTTCGATTGGTAGTGAAATATGTCGTCAGATATGCTGTTTTAAGATTCGTACGCTATTGTTACTTGATAATGCAGAGACACCTATGCACGACATTAGATTAGAGCTGACAAAGAAGTTTCCGGATTTGGATGTAGTATTTATTATGGGCTGTGTTCGCCAACGAGATAAGATTGAGAGTGTTATGAAGCAATATAGGCCAAATATTGTTTTTCATGCAGCAGCATACAAACATGTCCCTATGATGGAGAGTAATCCTGCTGAGGCGATACTCACAAATATTAGTGGCACACGCAATTTAGCGGATATGGAAGTAGAATATGGTGTTGAGCGATTTGTAATGGTCTCTACAGATAAGGCAGTGAATCCAACAAATGTAATGGGGGCATCAAAACGAACAGCTGAGATTTATGTTCAAAGCCTAGGCGAGGCAATATTTAGGGGGGAGATTAAAGGGCATACCAAATTTATTACTACTAGATTTGGAAATGTACTAGGTAGCAATGGTTCGGTTATACCTTTATTTACAAAACAGATCGAGCAAGGGGGACCAATAACTGTTACTCATCCCGACATAATACGATATTTTATGACTATTCCAGAGGCGTGCTGTTTAGTACTTGAGGCAGGAACTATCGGGGAAGGGAACGAGATATTTGTTTTTGATATGGGGCAACCAGTTAAAATTGCCGACCTAGCA
>CAYJHM010000290.1:513-2070 GCA_964369935.1 uncultured Rikenellaceae bacterium | reverse complement strand
AATGTAATTTTAACGATTTCGATGTTGTTTTAACTAGTATATCAATTTTAAAAAGCTAAGCATAGTATAATTATAGCTTTTTCTACTTTCTAATTATTATAGAGAGTATTCAGTAACTATCATTTTTTATTCCAAGACATTATTTCCACAATAAGGACATTTCTTCAAACCTATTAAACCATGAAAAGGCAAATGTTTACCACAATAATCACACTTCCAAAATATAGCAAAAACAATAAATCCACAGATAGAGAATATTAATCCTATAATAGATAAAATTATGATTATAGGTTCTTCAAAAAATAAAGCTAATATCAACGAAATTAGTCCGGTCAAAATCATACTATTCCCTATTATTTTACATTTTTTTACATTCATATAGTTCATCTCCTTATTGTATCAATTTATATTCAGTTACTTAATGATAAGCACTATAATCAATAATTGCATCATAAACTATTGAATATGTAATGGGAATTGCGGATAAACAGGGTAGATATTTGCTACAGTTTTACTTTCAATGCCTGTAATTTTAACTCGACTTACGCATGCTCTAGTTTGAGAATATACATCATTATATGCTCTAACAGCATTGTAATTGCTATTGTATCCATTAGGAGTAGTATATAATTTTTGACTACCTTGAATAACGTTTGGAGTTACGCTTCCATCATTGTACTCTAACGTAGGATATTGATATCCAATCGCTGTTACACATTTTGTGGAAATATATGTCAAGCTTTGACGGTTATCTGATTCACCTAATACTTTAACATATTTAAATGTTGCAGTTGTCACATTTGAAACTGAGTATAAAATATCTGCTGCTGATATCTCAGTTGTGGGAGAAATACCACTAAGCCAAGATGAAAGAGTGTTATACACACTTATATAGATTGATGCTCCAGGTATTTCGCCTAATGCACCCATTCCTATAGCGCTTATTGCATTCATAGCACCTGCTCTCCATCGGTATGTTGATGATATAGCTTTATTACTTAAATCTATTAAGTTAGAGTTGTGATTCTTTGGTTGCGCTGTTAGTGTCTGTATTTCATAGGTTACCCCATTATAAGTATAATTAGTTCTTGATGACATCCAAGTAACATTTTCCATTACTGGAGTAGATACTCGTGCTATACCATTTGATGTATCAATGGCTTTACTTTGTACTTCTAGATTAGTCAGAAATTCTACACCTAAAGCTTCTAATCTTTGGTCTATATTTTCCAACTCATTATACTTACCTAATGATAATAATTCTGCTCTATAATCGATCAAGTATTCTACTTGATCTTCAGTGCTATTCATATTATTTGCAAAAGCTACTATGTTTGATGATAGCAACATTACAAAAACTAGGGACATAGAAAATACTTTTTTAATTTTAAACATAATAAGTTCCTCACTTTCTAAAATTATATATTTTAATTTACTTCTACAATAAGTTCACACTAAACAAACCATCGGAATCATCTTGCCTTTCTACAATATTTAATGACTATACACTTGTTCTACAATTAGTTTATTGTTATAGTTGTTGATTCTGTGGAAATA
>CAYJHM010000290.1:0-503 GCA_964369935.1 uncultured Rikenellaceae bacterium | reverse complement strand
AACCAACCTTCACACTTAATTTAGAGCGATACTTAGTACCAGATGAACCAGTATAAGTTCTTGAAAATGCTACTGTTCCAGTTTCATCAATAGACCACGATTTTATTGAAACCCAACTATTACCTGTATATTTTTGCAAATAGACAGTTCCTTTTGTAGAAATATTGCTACTTTTGGGAAGTACTAAAACATCAACGGTTATTGTTTTCGATGAATTAGATATATCTGTAGTTGCGACTATTGTGCTAGTCAATCGTGACTCTATTTGCAGATTTTCTTGGTTAAGTCCTTGAGCATTGGCAGATATGCTAGTAGCACCGATAGAAATAGCACATATAGCTAACAATGTAAACAATTTCATTTTTTTCATAGAAAAGACCTCCTAAATACATTTTTTATAGCTTCTTACTATAGTAACGTATAAGGAAGTCTTTTGGGGACATTAATAAATAAAAAATTATGAAATATGATTTGCTATTTTAAGCAACTCACTAGACTCAAGT
>CAYJHM010000289.1:0-2076 GCA_964369935.1 uncultured Rikenellaceae bacterium | reverse complement strand
TGCAAAAATTAAAATAGTGGTTGCTATGTCTTTACAAATAGCAAAATTTGGCACTTATTGAATATATATATCAATAGCACCTATTACATAAATCATCAGTGTTAAAATAAATGGTAACCACCAGTATTTCTCAATAATTTGACTTTTCATACTACGACTATTTTAGGAAATTGTCTTCAATAATTCAAAGATAATGCTTTTAATTAATAAAACAATGGGGTTGCACTAAAATTTAGTGTAACCCCATTGTTTTATTATATAAACAGTACTACTGCTCGCTTACAGATTTATATATTGCTACATCATCAGTTGTAGTTGCCATAATATAAGCTAAATGGCCTTTACAAATTGATTCGCCACGCATAATATAGCTCTTAGCAGCCCTTAGATACTCTTCAGTACCACAACCTACCTTGTGAGCACAATCGGTTGTTGCCGCTTGTGATTTAGCTACATTAATTAATAGTAGGTGACCGTGGATAATATATCCAGCCATCTCAACTAGTCGACGAGCTTGGAAATCAAGGTATTGACCATCCTCTTTGCCAGTAACGTGAGCAACAGCTGCCTGATACTCTTCGCGCATAGCAATAAGACGCTTTAATAGTGGCTCAACATCAGCTGGAAGAGCAGCACTTTCGTACTTTAGGATTGAATTTTCGAATACACCTGTTACAACACCACGGATAGCAGCCACAACTTGAAGTTGGCTTGTTCCTTCGTAAATATTTGTGATACGAGCATCACGTACATAACGTTGGATAGGGTAGTCTTTCATATATCCCGATCCTCCGTGAATCTGTAATGAATCGTAAGCCACCTCGTTAGCGTACTCAGAAGAGAATAACTTTAATAGTGGAGTAAATACATCAGCTAACTTAGTGTACTCTTTCATCTCGTCGCGCTCCTCACGCTCAAGCTTGCGCTTTTTGCTTATGTGGTAGTAAGTTTTATAAACATCAACAAAACGAGCTGTCTCGTAAAGCATAGCACGAGAGGCTAGAATTTTAGCGTTCATATTAGTAAGCATCTCATAAACAGGGGCAAACTCGATAATTGGCTTACCAAACTGCTTACGCTCTTTTGCATATTTTAGACCCTCACGGTAAGCAGCCTCCATTAGTCCAACCGATTGAGCACCAATTCCTAAACGAGCAGCATTCATAAGTGCCATCACATAACGAATAAGACCCATCTTGCGATCACCTACTAGCTCGGCAGGAGCATCAGTAAATACTAGCTCGCAAGTTGGCGAACCGATAATTCCAAGTTTGTGCTCGATACGACGAACTTTAACAGCATCGTGCTGTTTATCGTAAACAAATAACGAAAGACCACGAGCATCGCTTGTGCCCTCCTCTGAACGAGCAAGAACAAGAGAGATATCAGCATCTCCGTTAGTGATAAAACGTTTAACACCATTAAGTAGCCACATTCCACGCTCCTCGCTCCAAGTAGCCTTTAGCTGTACAGCTTGAAGGTCACTTCCTGCATCAGGCTCGGTTAAGTCCATAGCACAAGTCTCGCCTTTAGATACACGAGGAAGGAAACGATGATTCTGCTCGTCAGAAGCAAACTCGTGAAGAGTTTCAGCACAATCCTGAAGACCCCATATATTTCCAAATCCAGCATCAGCACGGCCAACTAATTCGCACGACATAGTGAAAGCAACAAGAGGGAAGTTTAGACCGTCATACTCTCTAGGTAGCGACATACCATACATTCCAGCTTGAATAAGTTTATCGTGATTCTCTTGTGTTCCTCGTGCATAAACAACACGATTATTTACAACCTCAGGGCCCTCAACATCAACACTTTCAGCATTCTTGTCAAGAGTTTCAGCACATATCTGCCCCATCACATCCATAACTTTACGGTAGTTATCCACTGCATCCTCGTAAGAGGCAGGAGCCATATCATTAGTTAAACTATCTTCGTAGTTATTCTCTTTCAGGTCTACAACCTTCTTAACCAGTGGGTGGTCAAGGTGAAATTGTATATCTTTGTTATCTAAAAAGAAATTCTCCATTATACTATCTATTTATTGTTCTCTTTATAATACTTAATCATTTTAGG
>CAYJHM010000288.1:1494-2087 GCA_964369935.1 uncultured Rikenellaceae bacterium | reverse complement strand
ATCAGATGTTTGCCTTAGATGTTAAAACAAGAGAAAGTAAAATTAAAGAGGTAAATCCTGATGATTATCTACAATGGATAAAAGGGCGCTTCTATTATGATATGGAGTCGCTAGATAGGGTGCTGTACGAGGTTGGCGATTGGTATAGTGTGAACTTCAGAGTAGATGAAAATATTGATACAGAGGCTATAAAATTGGTTTTATACCTACATAAAGGAGATTTGAATAAAGTTATTTCGATGATTGAAAAAACAGCTGATGTTAAGATTATTAACGAAGGAAATAGACAATATAAAGTAATAAATAAGTAAAATAATCCGAAAAATGTCTCGTTTGTTTAATGGGGTGGCCACCCGATACGATATGACGGATATTTCAAGATTAACGATTAAAATGAAATGGGCTAGATATATACAACTATGATTATGAGGTGATTTGTGGTGGGAGAAATAACGAAATAGATTATCATACAAGATAATCGACCTCAAAAAAAAGAACGTTACTCTCTATGATAAAAATTATTAACTAAATATTAACCAGAACACAATATGGTAATTTATATTGGGTTCAGCTATGAAATGTTATGAATGGAA
>CAYJHM010000288.1:0-1484 GCA_964369935.1 uncultured Rikenellaceae bacterium | reverse complement strand
ATTTAGTTAAATTTGTAATGATAGCAGTGATAGTTTCGTTTACTACACTTGCTAATGCCGAGGGTACTCAGCAACTTTCATACAAAGCGAGCTTTGCCGAGCAAATTTCGCAGAAAATATCTGTTGATGTTAAAGATGTGACATTTATAGAGATGATGAAAGAGATTTGTCTTAAAAGAGATGTTGAGTATGGGGTGTCTAATGATGTCGTTATTGATAAGGAGAAGAAGTACTCATTATCTTTAAACGATGTAACAATCGAGAGTGCAATCGAGACTTTCCTTGGTGGCACACCATATAGTTACACCAATGATAATGGTGTACTATTAATTATTAACCGTCCGTCTGTTGCTGCTACACCTATTGCAGCTGCTCCTCAAAACGAAAAGATTAAAATTGAGGGTAAAATTATCGACAAAGGTACAAAAGAGGGAATCACTGGTGTATTAGTGATTGTTGTAGGTACTCCTGATGGTGCAATTACTGACGAAAACGGTGGTTTCGTTGTTGAGATTACTGCCGAGAATAAGCAACTAGAGCTTTCGCATGTTGGTTATAGTAGTATGATTGTAGATATAAATAACCGTACGAATCTTATAATTGAGATGGATGTGTCGGCTATCATGCTTGAAGATGCAGTTGTTACAGGGGTCTTTACACGTAAGAGTAACACATACTCGGGTAGTGTTACAACACTAAAGGCAGAAGATCTTGAGCGTACAGGTTCGCTAAATGTTATCAGTGCTCTTGGAAGTCTTGATCCGTCGTTCACCGTACTTGTAAATAATGATATGGGTTCAAACCCTAACGCTATGCCTGATATTCAGATGCGTGGAGCAGGTTCGTTTTCAGAGATGAAAGACCGTTATACAACATCGCCTAATCAGCCGTTATTTGTATTAGATGGTTTTGAAACAACACTATCTAAAGTATTAGATTTAGATATGAATCGTGTTGAGTCTATCAACCTTTTAAAAGATGCTACCGCTAAAGCTATTTATGGTTCTAAAGGTGCTAATGGTGTTGTTGTAATTACAACCAAAGCACCAAAAGAAGGGCAACTGAGAGTATCGTACAAGGCCGATTTAAATATTCAAGCTCCTGTTCTTGGTGACTATAACTTAACAAACGCTGCCGAGAAGCTAGAGGTTGAACGTTTAGCTGGAGTATATACATCAATATCAAATCACCCTAATGCTCAAGCACAGCTTGATGCTCAGTATAACGAGATACTACAAGAGGTGCTTCGTGGCGTTGATACCGATTGGTTAGCTGTTCCTACACGTGTGGGTGTTGGTAATAAGCACTCGTTAATTCTTGAGGGTGGTGACGATGTTTTCCGTTACGAGCTGAATGTTGGTTATAATAACATTGCGGGTGTTATGAAGGGTTCTGACCGTACTACTTTTGAAGGAGGTATTAACTTACAATATTCATCTGGCGATTTGCTATTCAAAAATCAGTTTAGCTACTTAAATAATGTG
>CAYJHM010000287.1:0-2094 GCA_964369935.1 uncultured Rikenellaceae bacterium | reverse complement strand
AATTCGACCCGCAATTTCCCGGACAATAATAATTCTTATCCAAAACTCAGGTTACAAAGATAATATTATTTCCTAATTTACACAATAGTGTTCTGTTTTGAGTGCTATTTGTAAGGTGCTTATGTTGTAACTTTGCAGTGTAATTTTATATAAACATTTATGACAGAAAATGTAACAAGTAGCCAAGTGCAAGAGTTTGCAACTGCAAGCATTAAGAAATTAATTATCAAATTCGGTATCCCAGGGGCGTTAGGTATGCTCCTAGCTGGTATGCAAACAATAATAGATGGACTATTTATTGGCCGATTTGTTGGTGTCGAAGCTTTGGCTTCGGTAAATATTGTTATGCCCTCATATTCAGCTATATTAGCGATATGTGTTACTGTTGGTGTAGGTTCGCTTACTGTAATGGGTATGAGCCAAGGTAAGGGTAAAATAGTACGAGCAAATAACGCTTTACGAAGTGCATTTATGTTTCTATTGATATTCTCGATTAGTGTATCGTTACTATTTTTTATATTTGCTAAACCCATATCTATATTTATGGGTGCCGACGATAGTTTAATCTCTAATTCTGCTACATACCTATCTACTTTGTCGATATTTATGCCCGCTGTTGCTATTACATTTATGGGAGATTACTTTTTCCGTGCTGTTGGCAAGCCTATTCATGGATTATGTCTTATCTCTACCACTGTTATCTCGAATATAGTACTCGATTATCTTCTTATAGCAAAATTTGATATGGGAATTATGGGTGCAGCAATAGCTACTGGTGCTTCGTTTGCTATTACAGCTATTTTTGCTATCTATTTTATGCTAAAGCCAAAAATTGGAATATCACTTCGTAAAGGAAAATTCAGTTGGTTGTTAGTGGGTAGAATGGCATACAACGGCTCCTCTGAGGGGGTATCTGACATATCAGCAGGTATTACACTGTTAGTTTTTAATGTAGCAATGATGGAATATTTGGGCAGTGAAGGGGTGGCAGGTTTTGCCGCTGTAAACTATATTCTTTACACTGCGATATTAATCTTTGTTGGCATATCAAACGGAATGGTGCCTATCATATCATACATTTATGGTGCGGGAAACTATCTTCGCTTAAAATCTGTTATGCAAGCAAATATAGTCACCAATCTAGCCTTTGGCATAATTGGTTTCTTAATTCTTTATTTTGGTGCAGATAGGTTAATATCGATATTTTTCGAAGGGAATTCAAGCAATGCAACAGCCATTGCTGTAACAGGTGCAAAAATAGTGGCATTTGCGATGCTATTTAACGGAATAAATGTAGCCATATCAAGCATTTTTACAGCAATAGGTGATGCACGCTCATCAATTATCGTTTCGGCTCTCCGTGGACTTGTACTTATATTAATTGGGGTTTATACCCTACCCTTAATTTTAGATGTTAATGGTGTATGGGCTTCAATCCCATTTGCTGAGGTAATAACTATTACTATTGCATTTATAATGCTAAAAATGAGAATTAAAACTATTGGAATTAAAGCAGACTAATTTACAAAATTCAAATTCATGAAGGCTTTTCCCATTAAGTGACGTGCTTATGGGAGAAGCCTTCTTGAACTAGAGTTTTGCGAATTAGCCTACAAATCTAAACATCAACACCGTAATCACGTAGTGCATCGTTTAGCGAGGTTTTAAGATCGGTTGATTCAGAACGCTTTCCGATTATTAAGGCACAAGGCACATTATACTCGCCAGCAGCAAACTTCTTAGGGTAACTACCTGGAATTACAACACTACGAGCAGGTACTCGCCCACGATATGTTATAGGCTCTTCGGCTGTTACATCAATTACACGTGTTGAGCCTGTAATAACCACGTTAGCACCCAATACAGCACCCTCCTCTATTATCGCACCCTCAACAACTATACAGCGTGAACCAATAAAACAGTCATCTTCGATAATAACTGGCGACGCTTGAAGAGGCTCTAGCACTCCACCAATTCCTACCCCACCGCTTAGATGTACTCTCTTTCCTATCTGTGCACACGAACCAACAGTAGCCCATGTATCGACCATTGTACCACTATCCACATAAGCACCAATATTAACATAAGATGGCA
>CAYJHM010000286.1:0-2100 GCA_964369935.1 uncultured Rikenellaceae bacterium | reverse complement strand
TACTTAATTTTTATATCTAACATCTTCAATTCATTTTTTAATGTTCGAAGCTGTTTTAGCACCATTCGAGTTTTATTACGTTTAAAATCATAAAACACCTTACCCTCTACAAATGCCTTTATAGTTTCATTCAGGATAACACTATCTTTTTCTTTTGGATATAGAGTAACAAAATCATCTAAAAGCACCAAAAGCATATTATATTCTTTTTCAAATTTCTTATATTCTACACCATATCCAATGGTTGCATAGCCTAGGTCAAAAAAAGATAACCATGCCCAACGTGGTTGGCCACCTAGATGATCTTCCAATCGAGTTATAGTTTGTAGTATTTTTTCCATAAAGCCTCCTTATTATAAAATTAGAAACAATGTCAAATTAACCGCAATCATCATAGTCATCATAATCAGCATGGCTTTGATCATCCCGGAATATAAAATTACTTGTTTTTCTTTTAGGATTACTTTTGTTATTAGTATTATCCGCTGTATTATCTTTAGTGGCACCAACAATGATAAAGAACCCTATTACAACTAGTATAATAAAATTTACTGTGCTATCATCCATTTAAACTCCCTCCTCTCACATACTATGAAAGTAAAGCTATATTGTTATCAATATTATATCAAACGATAAGGAAAAGTTCAAAATCAATATATTAAACGTTATTAATTTATACGTGGCAGAGGTTCTAAATTGTGAAGGTTTTTCATTTTACTTATAGTGATTATGTTGCTATCTTGTTTAATGCATACATTTATAGCTTACTAGTTTAATTAAATTATAATATCATTTATTTTGTTTGATGAACTTTTGAATGTCCTCTTTTAGATATAAATACATCGCTAAGTCGTTACTTGTGGATATGCTGTAAACAAAAAAAACAACGTACCTATAAGATACATTGTTTTAAGATTTATTACTGTACTTTAAACCATCCTTTTGTTTTATTAGCTATTTTAACTAAGATCAACATTACAGGTACTTCTACTAAAACTCCTACTATGGTTGCTAATGCTACTGCACTATCAGCACCGAATAATGCAATGGCTACTGCTACTGCTAATTCAAAGAAATTAGATGCTCCAATCATACCTGCAGGTGCTGCTACATTATGTGGTAATTTTAATAATTTTGCCCCTAAATAAGCAATAAAGAAAATTAAGAATGTTTGTATAATTAACGGAACAGAGATTAAAGCAATATGCAGTGGATTTTGTAAAATAACCTCTCCTTGAAAGGAGAAAATTAAAGTTAACGTAAGTAGTAATCCTACTATAGTTACATTGTTGAATTTAGGAATAAATACTTCTTCAAAATATTCCTTACCTTTATTCTTTGTAATAACATTTCTAGTAACTACTCCACCTAGTAATGGTATCACTACAAATAATATTACAGATAAGATTAGCGTGTCCCAAGGAACACTTACACCACTCACTCCTAACAAAAATGCAACGATTGGTGTAAATGCAACTAAAATAATTAAATCGTTTGTGGCAACCTGTACCACCGTATATGCTGGATTACCTTTAGTTAAATGGCTCCATACAAAGACCATGGCAGTACATGGTGCTGCACCTAATAATACAGCTCCTGCAAGATACTCTGTTGCTAAATCTGTTGGAATTAAGTTACTAAAAATTACAAAGAAAAATGCATAAGCTATCGCATACATCGTAAAAGGTTTTATTAACCAATTCACAACCCATGTAACAAATAATCCTTTAGGGTTCTTCCCAACATCTTTAATACTTTGAAAATCGACTTTTAGCATCATTGGATAAATCATTAACCATATTAAGATGGCAATCGGAATGGATACATTCGCAAATTCAAAGTTACTCATAAAGGCTGGAAATGCTGGAATAACAACACTAATTAATACTCCAACTATCATACAAATAATAACCCATACTGTTAAATATTTTTCAAAAAATCCTATTCCTGTTGTTTTTTCTTTCATTATGTTTCTCCTTTATAAAATCAATATATTTTGATATGACTATTCCAAGAAAAACCATTTATTCAATGTCTTTTTAGGTAAATTTAAATAATAAGCGTTTGGAATCGGTTTGTCATTTAATTTTTTTAATTCAA
>CAYJHM010000285.1:891-2114 GCA_964369935.1 uncultured Rikenellaceae bacterium | reverse complement strand
ATGACAGTTAAAATAGTAGGATAATTGTAAATATTCAATAATATGATAAAGAAATATATATATTGTATGGTGGCGTTATTTGTTATAACAAGCTGCTATAAAGATAAAGGAAATTATGATTACAACCTTAGTCCTGAGCCTATATTGACAGGTATTAACGAAGATTATTTTCCTATTGTAGGTGAAAAATTTGAGATTATACCCGAGATAACTTACGCTGAAGGAGCTGCGGAGATTAAGAATTATAAGTATGAGTGGTATATAGATTATGAGTTAGTGTCGGATCAGAGAAATCTTGTCATAGAGTCGGTGGGCTTCACTCCAGGAAATCGACTCATTTGCAGTTATCACGTAACCGATTTAGATAGTGGCACCTCAACTGTGACTATGTTTAATTTAACAAGTGAGTCAGCCTTTATGAAAGGTTGGGTAGTTCTATCGGATGACAATAACAGTGGTGAGTTAGCTTATATTCGTTCCGACGGAGAGGTATATAGCGATATATACAAAGCGATTAACGGTACTGATTTAATGGGAACACCAATTAAACTTCACGAGCATTTCTTGCCTTGGAGCAGTGAAACAGGTCAAATACTTGTTATATGTGGTGGTGCTAATGGAGAGAGTGTTGAACTAGATGGTAACACATTTATTGAAGTTGTTAAAACATCACAGGAGTTTGCTTCAGGATCTGCGCCACAAGGTTTTTCTCCTATTAATGCCCATTCTGTGAGTGGTGCAGATATGCTTTTCAATGCCGATGGCAAGTTATATATTAGAACTATCGACGACCCAGATGTTAGTTCTTGGGATGTTATGTATCAAACTGGCAGATACCCAGATTTCCCTTTGTATGGCGATTACCAACTATCGTCGTGGGCTGTAAGAGGCGACTTAGTCTTCTCGAACGATATTATGTCGTACGATAATCTTAACCGAAGATATGTGAATATAGCAAAAAACACAATTAATAATCTTAACACCTCGTATGATACGACTAATGCTTTTGCCGTAACCGATATGGATAAGACAGTCATTACTGGTGGACTTGTGGCAAATAATTCGCCAAGAGATTATTATGTTACTCTGCTTAAGGGTGATGATGGTGTTTATTATCTACATCAATTTTATATGAGTGGATGGGGCAGCCCTAAAGTGTTATATACACAGGCAGAGAATGTATTTACAAGTCCTGAATTGATAAAAGAGAACACAATATTCCG
>CAYJHM010000285.1:0-881 GCA_964369935.1 uncultured Rikenellaceae bacterium | reverse complement strand
CAAGAAACAGAAATTATATTTATATAGCGAACGACAATATCCTATATAGATACAATTTCGAGAGCAACGAACCTGCTGTTATAGTTAAGAGTTTTGATGTTAATATTGAAGCTATGTCAATGGATAATACCTCATTTAAAATGGCACTTGCCCTTGAAGGGGGCAATGTTGAGGTGATAAACCTTGATATAACACTTGAAGGAGAGGTGTTAGAGAGTTATTCAAATGTGTATAATGGCAAGGCTGTTGATTTAATTCACAAGATAGGTAGTCAATGGGATTGGTAGGGTAGAGATATATTTTAAAGGAAGAGTTTTAAGAGACAATAGGTTTAACTTCTTAAAACTCTTCTTTTTATACATAATAAATAATTAAAGAGTATGAAGAGATATTTATTACTCCTTTTAATCGTGCAATTATTTGGATGTGCAGAGAAAAAGGAGGAGGGGTTTATTGTTCGTGGGGAGATGCAAGGTATTAAAGATGGAACATTAACCTGTATGCATTTGGGCCCTGAAAATTCGTGGAAGGCTGATACTATTGAGATAATTAATGAGAAGTTTATATATGAGGGTAAGGTCGACTATCCTGCATACTTCACAATAATGCCATCAAACGCTTCGACAAAGCGTGATTATGCCATAGGATTGATTATTGAGAATAGTAAAATCGACGTTAAGGCAGAGTTAGTTAATGATAAGCTCAATTTAAGCGTTGTAGGCTCTGAGGCGGATACTGAGTATAGGAAGATAATGGCACTTATAGACAGTGTTAAAAGTGAGTATGAGAGGGAGAGATACGCTGGAAGTAGAGCATATAAACAGAAAGATAATATTACTTATGCTAAACATCAAAATGAGATGTTAAAAGCAAAGAACAAG
>CAYJHM010000284.1:0-2117 GCA_964369935.1 uncultured Rikenellaceae bacterium | reverse complement strand
GTAACCGTCTCCGCGATACCATTATCCAAAATTAAACCTCGAAAGTGCTTTGTGACTTTCGAGGTTTAATTTTATTATTCAGATACTACCCACTTGTCAGGCAATAGTTCTCTTAATTTTTGGTAAGAAGCATTTGGCGACATCACCGCTAACTTGTTCAACACATCGCAGAAGTATCTAAAGCTATTGACTTCATTTAACCTGCACGATACAGCTAAAGAATATATCAAAGCCATACGTCTAGCACCCTCTACGCTACCACAAAACATAGAGTTCTTGCGACTAATGCTAATGTAACGCATTGGTCGCTCAATAGAGTTATTATCCAGTTCATAAGATGTAGACTCTATTATATTTCGAATAGACTCTAATTCGTTTAAAGAATATGCTACTGCAGTCGATAATTTTGAATTTGTGATTATCTCCTTGCTCTTCTCTACCTCTCGCAATCTACGCTCTAGTTTCTTAAATACAGTATTACTTTTATCTACCCATACATCCTTAGTATAATTGCTCCTTATCTGATAAAACTGATTGTATATATATATAAACTCACTAGCTGTCTCTTGCCCCTCAATCTCCAGGAACTTACGTTTGCAATGCTGTATGCACCCTAGTCGCTTTGTGTTTTTATATTCCCACCCATCTAATACCTTATATGATGCGTACCCATCGGCTTGGATAGCTCCACAGTATGAACTAGGTAGATATGACGTAAATGCTGTTCTGCTTCGTGATGCCCTCTCGTCTATAAAATAGTTTATCAGTCGTAATTTATTAGATAGTACCACCCAGAAATAACCCTTGCGCGAACCCTTCTCACTGCTTTTGTCTAATACGGTATGATGTGTCTCGTCAAAATGAAGATAATCATCTGATAATATAGCCTCTTTAAGCACTGGCGACAGCCTATCTAGTAGCTCGGCACCTTTGGCTAATAAACCATGCGCCGTCTGCTTAGGAATATCCATTCCCATCTCTGCAAAGTATCTAACTATCCTCTCTACAGGTAAACCATAAATAAACCTCTGCTGCATAAGATTAGCAATAACCGAACTGTCGAAGTTAGAGTTTAAAAAAGGAGAGATAGGGGCTTTGCCCTCATAAATAACATCATCAAGACGATAACTATTACACCTATAAATATGCTTTATCAGTCTTGGCGGAATAAACTTATATCTAATTACATCATTCGAAAAAAGATGCTTCGCCCTCCCCATCTGATCTACAAACTCAGGATGTGTAGGATCCACTTCTTCTATGATTTCCTCTAGATTGTTATACACCTTTCTCTTTGCTCCATTATTACCTCGCTCCTGAGGAGTTGGTGCTGGAGCTGACGACTTAAGAGATGTATCAACGTAATTACGCTTCTCTACTTTCTTAGGCAGATGCACTTGCAATAGACCATTAAGTTTATTCACAACCTTCTCCTTGCTCTTGCCCTGAGACAGAAGCAACTGCTTTAACTCCGCAACCTCAGAAGTTAAAGATTCAATGGTTTTGCTCTGTGAATCCAACGAACTCTGCAAGGACTTAATAGTAGTCATTAAATCCTTGTTTTGGGCTTGCAATATTTCGGTTAACTCTCTGTAATTCATACTGTAAAGATACAAAAAAAGATTGAAACCACCAAAGGAATTTCAATCTTTTTTTACATTAATTTGCTGAATGTTAAAGTTTTAGAATAATTTCTCGCTTTAATTCATTTGTTGTATTTCTACATCTAACGGAGTCTAATAGTCTATCAATATCATCCTGTTTAAGCACAAAGAAAGGCGAATTACCAACATTATGAGGCAGGGTATATCTACCTAATTCGAGCTTCTTATGATACAGCAGAAAGCCTGTTTTATGCCACCTAATAATTTTAATCGACTTCAAATTAGAGCCAATAAATACGAAAGCATCACCACTCAGAGCATGATAATCACTTACTGTTTTAATAATTCCATAAAGAGAGTGAATACCTTTACGCATATCCACGCCCTCATTATAACAGAAAAAACGAACTTTATCATCAACATTCAGTACCATAAAATATTATTAGTTAAATTATGGTACAAAGATCGTAATTTACTGAATTAGAGGCAAGGCGTGATTGCGGAGACGGTTAC
>CAYJHM010000283.1:0-2120 GCA_964369935.1 uncultured Rikenellaceae bacterium | reverse complement strand
TGCAAAGTTAAGAAACATTTTTCCATTCTCCAAATATTTTATGAAGTTTTTTTAAAGTTTTTTTAACTATTTTTTAACAATGTCTGATAACTAGCACTTTAGCTAAATAAAAAAATTGCACTGTTATTGCTTAGCTTGATAAAAGCATCTTTTAGGCGAATAAACCTTCTCCTCCTTAACTAGTTTCTTTATTATCTTATCGACCTCCTTTTTGTCGATACCACTCTTCTCGGCAACCTCGCCTGCTTTTAATGCCTCGGCTTCTAGCAGAGACAATACTACTTTTTCTTGTTCCATAATTTTAAAATAATAATTTGACCACTATAGACAACACCACAAGAGTGATTATTGCCACTATATCATACTTTGTAAATTTCATACCATATTAATAATAGAGGGAAATTAATCGTTACATATCTCTAAAAAAATAGAGTCGCGAAGTAACTGCTTAGCCCTATAAAGACGATTTTTGACTGTACCTTCGGGTATAGATAACTCTTTGGCTATTTCGGAATAGTCGTAACCTATATAGTAACGCAGTTCAACTATCTTGCGATACTTTGGAGCTAGCTCTTCTATATGAAGTGCAACCATCTGACAAATATCGTATTTATCTATATCAATATTTTCATCAATAATCTCGTGCACATCATCGTAACTAAGTAGCGACATATAACTTTTAACACTTCGACGACGAACATAATCGATAAAAATATTCTTAGCAATAGACAAAAGCCATACCTTAAATTGATACTTGTTGTTATATTTAGCTAAGTTAAGAAATGCTTTAATGAAGGTCTCTTGTAGCAAATCATTAGAATCAAAATCGTTATTACTAAGAGACAGCAATAGCCCCTTAACGCTTTGACGATAGTGATTAAAAAGCTCGGAAAAAGCCTCTTTATCCCCCTCTAGTGATTGATTAATTAATATATCTACCTCATTAGACTTTAGCATACCCCTATACATATAAAGTGAACTGCTAAGTTACGTATTATTTTGGACAAAACCAAGTTAAAGTAATATTTTTTTTATATAGCACTATTATTTAATATTTTTTTCGATAATCGTTACTCATTAACAAAAAAATGACTATATTTGTAGCTTATAGTGTAAAATAACGAATGGACAATATAAATTCATTAAAAGAGCTGCTTATGCAGCCTAAGAAGATCGTTATCACATCTCACCTCAATCCTGATGGAGATGCGATAGGTTCGTCATTAGCGCTTGCTGAATGGCTAAAAAACAAGGGGCACTCGGTAAGGGTGATTATGCCAAACGAGGCACCAATATTTTTACGGTTCCCTCCTGGGTACAGAGATATATTTTTTTACACTACAAATCATAAAAGGTGTGAAGAGTTGATACGGGAGGCTGAAGTACTATTTGCTGTTGATTACAATGATATGGAGAGCAGGATAGGTAGATTAGGCGACCATATATCAACACTACCAAAAAAGAGGTGCGTATTAATTGATCACCATATAGCTCCCCCCGAGGATATGTATGAGATAATAGTATCAGACTCTTCGTGCTCCTCTACTGCTTTATTAGTGTCGAGTGTGATAAAACAGTTAGGCGACTGGGATAAGGTAACAATTTCAATGGCGCAGAATCTATACCTTGGAATAGCAACTGATACAGGTAATTTTAGCTTTGGAAATCTAACTTCAGATATGTATCGCACAGTAGCTGACCTAGTAGACAAGGGGGTGAACACCACACAGATGAACATCCGGATATCGCAGCAGCAGAGAGAGGAAAGATTTAGAATAATGGGCTATGCCCTTGCTGAGAAGATGATTATACTACCTGAGCTAAGATGTGGCTACTTATGGCTTACAGCAGAGGAACTAAAACGAATGAATTTTGTTGAAGGTGATATTGAAGGGGTTGTGAACTACCCATTAGCGATAGCAGGAATAGAGAATAGTGCAATATTTATAGAAAAGCCCGATGTAATAAAGATATCACTTCGTTCGCAGGGTACCAGAGGCATAGATATGAATAGGTTTGCACGTGAACATTTTATCGGAGGGGGGCATCGTAATGCTGCTGGGGGTAAATGGTACGGTACGATGGAAGAGACAATAGATATATTTATTAACGGAATACAA
>CAYJHM010000282.1:0-2131 GCA_964369935.1 uncultured Rikenellaceae bacterium | reverse complement strand
TTCTGAATATCACTCTATTACAAGGATATTACCAACCATTTTTGGCACCATTGCCGAGTAATGTGGCCAAAATTTTACCTCCATTTTTGAGGCAATTCTCAAAAATGGAGGTAAAATTTTGTTTCGTAGTTATATGTTGTAAGTCAAATAGTTATATTTTATACTGAGTTCTGGATAAGAAACAATTTAAATTACTTATAACCAGGATAATAAACCATCACAAACAGACTTTTTTTTTAGAAATTAGCCTATATTTTATTACTTACCTTGGAAATACATAAGATAGCCTTTTTGCTTATACCCCTTAGCGTATGGATTAGGGTTAGATTTAAATACCTCTGTCTTTGACATCTCGGCACACAACTCTTTAATTCGCTGCTGCTCGGTGGCTAACGCCTCAGGATTATCTCCATACTTATCCTTTGCAAGAACTCCTAAATGGTAGCTTAGTACGCTATACATAGGAGCAGAAAAACAGTAAGCCCCCTCTGTATCAAAACTCTCTTCTTCTGCATTATGCTTTAACTTAACCCCTACAAGCATATCCATTACTCCGTCTTTATTGTAATCGCAGAAGTTAGGCATAATATATGAACCTGGCAAGGCCTTCTCACCTGCCGCCTGCTCGAACAAGGGAACACCCTCTTCGTATAGTCGCTCACCATTAACATCTACACCTTTAAAGAATTGAATAGAGTGCTGACCACCAAACTCGTAAGCGCACGAGGTGATAATATCGTTGATTCCATCTCTATCCCAATCAATCAGATAGGTGTACGACTTATAATCTGGTGCATCACACCCCTCTTCGTGCTCGTAATAGACCGAGATAGGCTTACCATCAACTTTATACAGTAGTTCACGCTTAGAAAATTTTGGCTCGGCAGCTGTACCTACATTCAACATCACACGGATACCGCGGATACCTCCAACAAAACCATCAAGCAGACCATCACCGTTATAGTCGCCGAAAGTAAGTGACGAAAACTGCACCTCGTCGAAATTTGATTTATTACTTGGATTATAGTACTGCATTAACTCTTGTGGAGCAGCTAATCCACCCCCTTCAACTCCTGCATAGAGGGTTAATATACCACCATACGAGCCTGAAACAATATCAAGAACTCCATCGCCATTTAAATCCACAACCTGTGGAAAGAAACAGAGACATCAGTAACCTGGAATAAGAAGATTGTTTCCTTCAACATCTTTGGTGTAGCTCCAATCAGCTGAGAAACGAGGTTTTTTATTGCTACCTTCATTTAGATAAACCTTTAAAAAAGTGTCATCCTTACCCGAAAACTCTCCAAGAAGAAGATCGTCAATACCATCGCCGTTATAGTCATAGAGTGCGCCAGCTGTATGCCCCAACTTCTCTACATACACCATATATCCTTCACTATCATATACAAACTCAGGCTGCTCGAACTTATAGCCGCCAGCAATATCGGTGAACTTAATAGGTTTAATCTCAAAGCTCTCCTTAGGAGCAACATCCCCTTTACACGAAAGAATCATACTCGACAGCAGCAGCGCCGCTGCATAAATTTTGTGCTTAACCATAATCTATTTTTTAATGTTTACTACTACCCCATTTACCACAACGTTCTCTGGCGTGTCAAAGGTACGAATATTTTCTAAAGGATTAGCCAAAAGGATAACTAAATCTGCTTCGGCACCCTTTTTTATTACTCCTAGCTTATCTTTCTGCCCTATAATTTCTGCTCCGTTAAGTGTAGCACTACGAAGAACTTCAATAGGGGACATTCCTAATACTGTTGAGTAAAGCTCTAGCTCGTCGATAAGCATTGAAGAGTTATTTGCTTGATTAAAAGCATCAGTGCCTGCTACAATTGGGATACCATACTCAAGAGCCTCTTTTGTATAATCTACAGAGAATGCAAGAAAACCTTTATTATGTATAGCTAAGGTAGGATCAAGCACTGTACCTCTTCGCTTCATCTCGGTAAATACCTCAGCGCGTTTTGCTTTCTCGGCATCAGAAAATCTTATATCTTGATAGCTTCTGGAGTTAAATGATGCCTCATTCTCCATAAGATATGTGTGCGACACCACCTCAACACCACTCTTAACAACATCAATAGAGCGTGTTGGCATTACCGAAAAATGA
>CAYJHM010000281.1:0-2146 GCA_964369935.1 uncultured Rikenellaceae bacterium | reverse complement strand
TACAGAGATGAACTTTTTGATAAGGTTGCTTCAAAGATGAAATTCAACATCTTTAAAGCATATCGTGATAGAAAAATTACTAAATCTATTACTAAAAATGCAGGAGCTATAAGGGTGTTAAAATCAAGAAATATAGGCAACAATGAAACCGTTGATATTGAGCAATATGATTGTTATATTGATGATTTGAATGGTTTGGATGTTTCTAAATTCATCAATAATGACGATTGTGTGCTTGTTCCAAATTTAAGCTACAACCCTCGAGCGTGTTTCTTGCCGAGAAATACAATTACAGATGGCTCTGTAGCCATACTTACACCAATAAACGGTGTGAGGGTTACACGTGATGATTTGGCATTTTATGCAACA
The DNA here is from genome assembly GCA_964369935.1 of uncultured Rikenellaceae bacterium. Taxonomy (GTDB): domain Bacteria; phylum Bacteroidota; class Bacteroidia; order Bacteroidales; family Rikenellaceae; genus JADFUS01. The sequence goes on along the minus strand of CAYJHM010000281.1, from coordinate 1,777 downwards.
GAAGAATTTGCTAGATTCTATTCTGTTGCACGCAATATGGGTACTAGGTCTTTAAACATAGACAACAATTCGGTATTCTTTTTTGGTAAAATAAAGGAAATAAATAGATGAGAGATGAAATAATATCATACTTAAATCATTTTGATTTAGATGTAAGAAAAAGTAGGGATGCACGTTTTATGGATCAAAAGTGCACCCCAGATGTTGTATGCTTTATAGCAGACTGCCTCGTTAATGATATTAGTGAGGGTGAAGAATTTACAGTCAATGACATTTGGGAGTCGCAATATTTCATCAAAAATACGAAAGCCATATTTAATAAACCACTACCAACAAACCCTAAAGCAAGGAATGAATACGACAAATTTATACAGCAGCCTTTAAGGATGCTTGCTTATGCAAGAGTCCTTACAATAGAAAAGAAAGGTACTGCCAATTATTATAGGATCAATAATGTTGAGATATTAGATTACATATCGCAAAGGGAACGTAATACATATGTATTCTTGTATGAATATTTCCACAAGGTGCTTATGGACAGTGGAATGTGGAGACACTTTGAAGATTATATAGCCAAAGGTGCTGATTTATCACAAGTCGACTATTCAGATATACAAACTCGATTTATTCGGTTTATAATAGGAAATACAGCAATAAATGGGGATGTAGAGGTAAGACGAATTTTTCCTAAAATACTGAATGTTATTGCTGTTGAAAATAATGTTAAGGGCTCAATAAAGGGGCGTATTTCACAGTATGCATATACGTTCTCTGATTTGATGTATAATCGAAAGAACTGGAGAGATCTCAATAAAGATAAGGCCATAACACGAAGGGAAGCAGAAGAGATTAGCTTAGAAGAACAAGAGCAGCAAACAGCATATAATGCATACTATGTTGAGAAAGCAAAAGCCTTAATTCGTAAACTGCACGCAGATAGCGAGGTTCACGATGCTTGGGCTAATGGTGAGGCAACACAAGTACATCATATTTTCTCGCAATCGCAATTTCCTGAGATTGCCCACTATATTGAGAACTTAATCAAGCTAACAGCTACTCAGCACTACACAAAAGCACACCCTAATAACAGGACAAAGACAGTTGACCGAGACTATCAGCTTACGTGTTTACTAGCTAAAGCAGATACAATAGACACTTATCTTCAGCGATTTGGAGATAAATATTATAGAAAAGAATCATTTGTGTTCGTCATCAACACAGGGTTAGGAGTAGATTTAAGTGTAGGTTTGACGCTTGCAAATATTAACAAAACTTCGGAACACAAAACCAAATAACTTTCGCTAACGAATGCGAGTATTATACAGTATTAGGTTATCTTGCAAAATCTAATGGTTCAACAAAGATAGTGTGGGAACATAACGAACAACAAGGCGCTTGGGATAGTGAAGGTAGAATACAATTCACTGTTACTCCTCTGCCTTTTAGTAATAATTTACGCCACACTGCTGGAGTTGGACGAGTTACTAGTCGAGTTAATTGTAATGAGTTTGTTGAAAATCTAATTAACAACCACTCGTTTGTTGTTGGTGATATTCAAGATACTTTGGCTATTCGAGCAACTATTCCAACCCAATATCAACATTGTTTTGATAATGGATATAATATGTAATTATTTTTCTTATTTTTTTGAGGGGTGGGAGGATTATTATGAATCTTAATACAAATATAACTAGTTGGCTAAGCTCATTATCTGACTGGCAGAAAGAGCTAGCAAACCGTTTGTTAAATCAAGAGTACTTAACAGACACTGATTTGC
>CAYJHM010000280.1:0-2147 GCA_964369935.1 uncultured Rikenellaceae bacterium | reverse complement strand
TTTTAAGGGCGACTAATTAAAAAAAGAGGTGCAAAGAAAAACCCTCTTCGCACCTCATAATATCAGAAAATATTACTTTACCTCCTCAAACTCAACATCCTTAACGTCTGGTTCGCCTTGTGGGTTAGCCGTAGGATTACCTTGAGGTTGCCCCTGAGCACCCTCAGCTCCACCTCCTGCTGCATAGATATCTTGCGAAGCTGCTTGCCAAGCGGCTTGTAGCTCTTCGCTATATTTATCTATATCGGCAATATTCTGCGACTTATGCGCCTCTTTAAGCGAATTTAAAGCGCCCTCTATCACGCCCTTCTTATCAGCAGGAATCTTATCTCCGTACTCTTTAAGTTGCTTTTCGGTTGAGAATATTAAGCTATCTGCTCCGTTAATCTTATCTATACGCTCACGCTCGGCTTTATCAGCTGCCTCATTTGCTTTAGCCTCATCTCTCATACGCTGAATCTCCTCGTCTGTTAGCCCGCTAGATGCCTCGATACGTATATTGTGCTCTTTACCTGTTCCCTTATCTTTTGCGTTTACACTAAGAATACCATTAGCATCAATATCGAAAGTAACCTCAATCTGCGGTACTCCACGTGGAGCTGAAGGTATACCATCAAGGTGGAAACGACCAATTGTTTTATTGTCGCGAGCCATTTGACGCTCTCCTTGAAGAATATGAATCTCAACCGATGGTTGGTTATCAGCCGCTGTTGAGAACACCTCCGACTTACGAGTAGGGATAGTTGTGTTAGCATCGATTAGACGAGTAAATACCCCTCCCATTGTTTCGATACCTAGTGATAGAGGTGTAACATCAAGCAGAAGAACATCTTTAACCTCACCAGTTAATACCCCACCTTGAATAGCTGCACCTACCGCTACAACTTCATCTGGATTCACCCCTTTAGATGGAGCTTTACCAAAGAACTTCTCTACAATCTCTTGAATAGCAGGAATACGAGTTGAACCTCCTACTAGGATTACCTCATCAATATCGCTAGTTGATAACTTAGCATCAGATAGAGCCTTACGACACGGCTCGATAGTTGCCTCGATAAGCGAGTTCGCAAGCTGCTCGAACTTAGCACGTGTAATTGTACGGATAAGGTGCTGAGGAATACCATCAACTGGCATAATATAAGGTAAGTTAATCTCTGTAGAAGTTGAACTTGACAACTCTACTTTTGCCTTCTCTGCCGCCTCTTTCAGACGCTGTAATGCACGTGGATCTTTGCGTAGGTCGATATTATACTCTCCAATAAACTCTTCAGCTAACCACTTGATTATTACCTCATCAAAATCGTCTCCTCCTAAGTGAGTATCACCATTAGTTGATTTAACCTCGAAAACTCCATCACCTAACTCAAGAATCGAAATATCAAATGTACCACCTCCTAAATCGAAAACAGCAATCTTCATATCATCATTCTTCTTATCTAATCCATAAGCAAGAGCTGCCGCTGTTGGCTCGTTGATAATACGACGAACTTTAAGACCTGCAATCTCGCCTGCCTCTTTAGTTGCTTGACGCTGCGAATCAGAGAAGTATGCAGGAACAGTGATAACCGCCTCGGTAACCTCAGTACCTAGATACTCTTCTGCTGTTTTCTTCATTTTCTGAAGTGTGATAGCCGAAATCTCTTGAGGTGTATATTGACGATCGTCGATAACAACACGAGGGGTATTATTATCACCCTTTACTACCTTATATGGCACACGTGAAACCTCTGTTGATACCTTATCGAAAGTCTCCCCCATAAAACGCTTAATAGAGAATATTGTACGCTCTGGATTAGTGATAGATTGACGCTTAGCAGGATCACCCACTTTACGCTCGCCATTATCTACAAATCCAACTATTGAAGGTGTTGTTCTACGTCCTTCACTATTTGTAATTACCACTGGTTCGTTACCCTCCATAACGGCAACGCACGAATTTGTTGTACCTAAATCGATACCAATAATCTTTCCCATAATTGAAACTAAATTAATTATTTTTAAACTTTAATTTTTGCAATTTTTAACTTAATAACCTGAGTTTTGGATAAGAAATAGTTTAAATTACTTATCACCAGAGCAATAAGCCATTACCACAGACTTTTTTTAGTGTAGTTCAGTTTCAGTGCGTTATTGTAAAAGCGAAGCGG
>CAYJHM010000279.1:0-2151 GCA_964369935.1 uncultured Rikenellaceae bacterium | reverse complement strand
TTGAGCGTTACCACCGCTCGATGAAGTGCGTAATAAAACTGCATAACTACTACTCTCCAAGTCAGTTAGAAGAGGCTGTCGGGCGATGGGTCGAGCACTACAATAATCATCGCTATCACGAGTCTTTGAAGAACTTGACACCTGCAGATGTATACTTCGGGCGCGGTGAACAAATTTTGGAGCAGAGAGCAAGGATCAAGGCGCAATCGCTCGCCCAAAGGCGACTAAACTATCAAATTTATCGTGAAAATATGACACAATTAAACTTTAATTCGTAAACTAGCGGTGGTAAACTTTAGGTTGAAGACATACATGTGCTCGCCTATGATGGTAGCTCGATGAAACAGATTGATGCAGCAGGGATTCTCGACATCGCAATGAGTGGCACATCGGCAACTCTGCTCGCTCGCAGGTGGGAGAGCGCAACGCTCGTGAATGTGGATAACGCCACCCTGCAACGCCTGATGAATAGCGAGGAGGCAATGCGTGCGTTAATGAGCATCGAGGGTTTCCGTAACCTCAACCAAGACATCGAAACCATTATCAACAAGTCCGAGGCGGTCAAAAAGACCAAGAAGGAGAAGGGCGACGATCTCACAAAATCCGAAAAGCGAGAACTTACAGCAGAGGAGAAGGAGTACAAATCCCTGCGCAAGAAGATACAAGAGAAGCTAATAAAATTCGCCACTCGTGTACCTGTGTTTATGTACCTCACCGACTACCGAGAGCATTCGCTCAAGGATGTAATCACACAACTTGAGCCTGGTCTCTTCAAGAAAGTGACAGGACTAACTTTGCGTGACTTTGAGTTACTCGTCTCCCTCAATCTCTTCAACTCCGCCCTAATGAATGATGCCATATACAAATTCAAACGCTATGAAGATAGCTCGCTTGAATACATCGGCATCAATAACCATTTTCGCGAATATATTGGATTGTTTGATACGGTGATAGTGAGGGAAGTATAAGAGGCTTATGTAATTTTTTATTACAAAAAATTGCGATCATTGATATAAAATAATTATATTTGTATAATAACCATAAAGTCTAACATAATGAAAGAAGCCATAAATAAAATTTTTGAGGGGAATTGCATTATATTCACTGGTTCAGGATTCTCTTTTGGTGCAGAAAATATTCTAGCGGAGAATAGAAATATAAAAAGTGCATTCGAATTAGCTGAACTGCTCGTTGCCCAGTGTGGCATAAACAGTGGCGACAATGTAGATCTCAGAGTCGCGGCTAATTATTACAGAAGTCAACACTCTCCAGCGTCCTTGGTCGACTTATTGCATAATGAGTTTACAGTAAGCCAAATATCTTCAGATCATGAATATATAGGAACCCTCAAGTGATCAAGGCTGTATACAACAAATTATGACGAAATACTTGAAATGTCATATAGAAAAAGTCGTAAAGAGGTCTATCTGAAATCTGCAACTATCTCAAATGATCCTAACGATGAAATGTTTCGAGATAGGAGCAAAGTTGTTATGCATCTTAATGGATGTATTAACAATCTTACATATGACAAAATCGACACAGAATTTAAGCTTACCAGTAGAAGCTATCTAGCAGAAGATCTGTCACAATCCAAATGGATGGATATTCTTAAAGGTGATATAAAAGCTTGTGATGCTATATTTTTTGTTGGATTTTCAATGAACTATGATCTTGATATATCGCGCATAATATACAGTGGTGATATAAAAAACAAAGCTCATTTTATAGTTGCGGAAAACGAAAGTGATATGAATGTTGTTCTAATGAATGATTATGGGACTGTTCACAAAATTAATTTATCGGGATTTGTTGAGCAAATAAAAGCTGCCCAATTAACCTATAAACAAGAGCCGATCAAGCTTTTTTCGCCAATCTGTTTTTCCGAGATGAGGGTTAACAGAAACCTGCCAAAGGTAAAAGATGAGGACTTTTATGATCTTCTAATTAAAGGAGACGTAAACGAACACATCCTATATCACTCTATAGTAAATCACAAACAATATAAATATTTTATCAATAGAGACAAAGTAGAGAGTGCTGTTAATAGTATAAAAAATGGACAAAAGAACATTTTGGTAGATGCGAGTTTAGGTAATGGTAAAACGTTATTTTTAAAAGCAGCTGCAATTAGACTTGCAATAGATGGAT
>CAYJHM010000278.1:0-2155 GCA_964369935.1 uncultured Rikenellaceae bacterium | reverse complement strand
TTATCTAATTACTTAGTTGCTTTTTTCTTGTTTGCTACTGTTTTCTTTCTGCCCTTTCTTGTACGAGCGTTGTTCTTAGTACTTTGACCTCTTAAAGGTAGACCAATACGATGACGTATTCCTCTATAACAGCCAATATCCATTAGACGCTTAATGTTCAACTGAACAGTAGAACGTAACTCACCCTCTACTTTGTAATCAGCTAGAATGTTACGGATAGCAGTTACTTGGTCATCAGACCAATCTTTAACTTTTGTATCCTCATCAATCCCCGCCTGCTTTAGTACAGAACGAGAGGTACTTAGACCAATACCGAAGATATAGGTAAGGCCAATAACGCCTCTCTTATTTTTTGGTAAATCAACACCAACTATACGTGCCATAATTTCTCAACTTTTGTTTTTAATGATTAATAAATAAATTAACCTTGGCGCATTTTAAACTTAGGATTTTTCTTACATATAACATAAAGGCGACCTTTACGCTTTACAATTTTGCAATCCTCACTGCGCTTCTTAATAGATGCTCTTACTTTCATTTTCTTAGAGTATTTATTTGTATCTAAATGATATTCGTCCCTTAGTTAAATCATAAGGAGACATCTCTACCTTGACCTTATCACCTGGAAGAATTTTAATGTAATGCATTCGCATTCTTCCCGAGATATGAGCCGTAATAATATGGCCATTATCTAACTCCACTCTAAACATTGCATTAGAGAGTGCTTCGATAATTACGCCGTCCTTTTCAATAGCCGCCTGTTTAGCCATAATTATTGTTGAGGAAAAATCCTCAAATTTAAATTGTTAATACTATGGGTAATTTTGTCACCCTAAAGATTTATATTGTTGATAAAATCAAAAGTTGATAACACATCTGGTGACTTTGAACCTATTGCAACCGCTAGTTCAAAGTGAGCCGAAGGTTTTCTGTCACGTGTACGGATTGTCCAGCCATCACTCTCGCACACTACATCGCGCCTACCTAAATTAATCATAGGCTCGATACATATAACCATACCTTCTTTTAGTAGAGGTCCTCTACCGCGCATACCGTAATTAGGAATCTCTGGATCTTCGTGCATTCGTTTACCGATGCCGTGCCCAACTAACTCTCTTACTACTGTATAGCCATTATTCTCTGCATGTTGTTGAACTGCGTGTGAAATATCGCCTACACGGTTGCCCGCTACTGACTTCTCCACCCCCAACATAAGAGCCTCTTTGGTAACTTGTAAGAGCTTTTTAAGCTCTGGCGAAATTTCGCCCACTGCAAATGTGTATGCAGTATCACCACAGAACCCCTTCATATTGGTTCCACAATCAACAGAGATAATATCGCCCTCCCTAAGCTCTCGATGCGATGGCATGCCGTGCACCACCTCCTCATTAACCGAGGTACATAGTGTAAACGGAAATCCACCATATCCAAGGAAGCCTGGAACTGCTCCGTGACTACGGATATACTCCTCTGCAATTGCATCAAGCTGAAGTGTTGTTACACCTGGCTTGATTGCCTTTGCCACCTCTGCTAAGGTTTTAGAAACAAGTATATTGTTCTCACGTAGCAGTTCTATCTCTTCCTTTGTCTTTAACTCTATCATATCTGTCTAAGAAATAGACTATCTACCCTTAATTTTACCATCCTTCATTAGGCCATCGTAATGACGCATAAGAAGATAACTCTCAATCTGCTGAAGAGTGTCAAGCACTACTCCAACAAGAATTAGTAGAGATGTTCCTCCATAAAAGAGGGCAAACTCACGGTTGATACCGAATTTCTCCACAAAGGTAGGTAAAATTGCGATAATTGCCAAAAATATCGACCCCGGAAGTGTGATTCGAGACATAATTGTGTCAAGATAGTGCACTGTGCTCTTTCCTGGCTTAACACCTGGGATAAAACCACCGTTACGCTTCATCTCATCACCCATACTTTGTGGATTAACAGTGATAGCTGTATAGAACCACGTGAATATGATAACTAGAAGTCCAAACACAATATTGTACCATACTGTTCCATAGGCTAAAGCAGCCGCTAGTCCAGTAGTAGCCTCAAACTTTCCAAATAGTACTGGCACCATCATAATTGCCTGAGCAAAGATGATTGGCATAACACCCGCAGCATTAATCTTTAATGGGATATACTGACGAGC
>CAYJHM010000277.1:0-2170 GCA_964369935.1 uncultured Rikenellaceae bacterium | reverse complement strand
TCGCAAGAGTAATGCACCACAGCTAACGCACTTATGGAAAAAGCGAACACTTTGGACTGCGTTCAAAATAAAATACTACCCCCATTTTTGAGGTAAATCTCAGAAATGGGGGTAAATATTAGCTTTTAGTTATTCTAATACATTGTAAGTCAGGTGATTTGTAATTAGGGAATCACTCAAGGTAACGCAGGATTTTTGGGGGCAATGCTCTCGTTGCCTTATCTTGCAGGCAAATCGATTGATAGGCCAGATGAAGTTATTAACTTTCTAAGGTTGATGAGAGCATATCGCATTCTACCTAATGCTGTGTTAATACTTACGCCTGTATTGGTTGCAATATCTTTAAAACTCATATCTAGATAGTGGCGCATAATCACCACTTCGCGCTGCTCTAAAGGTAGCGAGTCTACTAGACGACGAATATCGATTTGAACCTGTTCCTCAATCATTTTGTCTTCAATACTAAGCTCTTGTGATGCCTGTTCTGACTCTACTGCAGCACTCTGCTCCTCTATTGAGACCCCTTTACGTTGCTTTAATACCCTATAATGGTCTATTATCTGATTGTGAGCTATACGTAGTACCCACGACATAAATTTACCGTTATCAGTGTATTTGCCACGTTTCAGAGATTGACTTACTTTGATATATACCTCTTGGTACACATCATCAGCTACCACTTCATTCTTTGTAACAAGAAGAATGTAGTTATAGATTTTAGCACCGTATTCGGTAAATAACTCCTTTATTGCAGATTCATCGCCGCCTATATATGCCTTAACAAGATTTGTATCTCGTTCATTTACTACTGTTGTCATACTAATAAGATTAGAATTAACAAAAAAATTATTATTTAGTAAATATAATCAATAGGCATTTGCAATTTTAAATTTGTATATTGCAAAATTAGTATAATATTTTGTAAAATGCAAATATATTATATAAATTTTTCTTATAATGCCATAATAAATTCTAAACTGTAATTTTTATTTCAAGAATAATACCAAAAATGCTATTGTAATATATTGTTAATTAGTGCAATAACTCTATTTGCTAATAACTCGGCACCCTCTTGGCTATAACTCTCAGTATAAATACGAATTATAGGTTCGGTATTAGATTTTCTTAAATGAACCCATTCGTTTTGGAAATCTATCTTAACGCCATCAATATCAGTAATTTGCTCATTTGCATAAGCCTCTTTTACTTTAACTAATAGCATATCAACGTCAATTGATGGTAGAAGCTCTATCTTGCTTTTAGACATATAGTATTGTGGGAAACCTGCCCTAATAATAGACAAACACTCACCTCGCTCGGCTAGGTAACTTAACATAAGGGCCAAACCAACAATAGCATCGCGACCATAGTGAGAAGCTGGATATATTACACCGCCATTACCTTCACCACCTATTATTGCCCCTGTTTCCTTCATTAAAGCAACAACATTAACCTCACCAACAGCTGCCGCTTTATATTGCCCACCATAGGTTAAGGTCACATCTCTAAGTGCACGTGTAGAGCTTAAATTAGATACTGTATTACCCCCGCATTTAGATAAAATATAATCAGCAATTGCTACTAGTGTGTACTCTTCGCCAAACATCTCGCCCTCCTCGGTAATAAAGGCCAATCTATCAACATCTGGATCAACAACGATACCCATATCAGCCGAAGTACTTTTAACCATATTGCAGATATCCGAAAGATGCTCTTTTAATGGCTCGGGATTATGCGCAAAATACCCCGTAGGCTCGCAGTTAAGCTCGATTACCTCGACACCTAATTTGCGCAGTAATGCAGGAATAATTACACCTCCTACCGAATTAATTCCATCAACTACAACCTTGAAATTTTTAGACTTAATAGCTTCAACATTAACAAGTTCAAGAGCTAGTGCGTGTTCGATATGTTCATCATCGTAACTGCAGCACTCAACACTACCAAGATAATCCACCTCGGTATAGTTAAAGTTCTCTGCCTCGGCATAAGCTAGTATCTTCTCGCCAGCCTCCGCAGATAGGAACTCACCTTTCTCGTTAAGAAGTTTAAGAGCGTTCCACTGTTTAGGATTATGGCTAGCAGTTAATATAATACCTCCATCTGCACCCATACCTGTGACAGCCAGTTCAGTAGTAGGAGTAGAGGCGAGATTAAGATTTATTACATC
>CAYJHM010000276.1:0-2191 GCA_964369935.1 uncultured Rikenellaceae bacterium | reverse complement strand
GAATAGCCAACACTTTGAGCTGCGTTCTGAACAAAATATTACCCCCATTTTTGAGGAAATTCTCAGAAATGGGGGTAATTTTCTTAGGCTAATTCTCTATAATTTGCTTTGGATATCTACAGACGCTTTATGTAGTAATTCAAGTATATCTTTAACCATTTGGGGGTCTAAGCCAAGCTCTTTGGCTCTTGCTAATCGGCTCTCTAGCATCTGCTGCCAACGGTTAATTTGCAGTATCTTAATATTATTTTTGCGTTTAAATTCACCTATCTCGCTAGATAGTGCCATACGGCGAGCAAGAAGAGCTATCAGCCCTTCGTCTATTACATCAACCTCGCTGCGGAACATAGCCAGCTCGCGTAGCTGCTCGCCCTTTGTGGGTTCGCAACTGCTCAATCTTAACGAATTTATCATATCAACATACTCGTTAGGTGTTAGTTGCTGCTCGCTATCGCTAAGTGCAGTTTCGGGGTTAGGGTGCACCTCTACCATTAAGCCGTGCATATCTAAATCTAATGCCTTTTGTGCAATAATCGGGACCAATAAGCGGCGACCTGCTATATGGCTAGGATCGCAGATTATTGGTATGTCGTTAAATATCGAACGTAAAGATATGGCCATACCCCATATAGGGTCGTTGCGCAGTGTATCTATATCAGCCATAAACCCCCTATGAATAGCGGCTATATGTTTTAATCCTGCTCCACGGAGACGTTCAATAGCTCCTACCCATAGTTGTATATCGGGGTTGATAGGATTTTTTACCATAACAATAATATCACTCCCTTCGAGCCTATCGGCTATTTCTTGCACATAGAATGGATTAACTGTTGTGCGTGCACCTATCCAAACACCATCTAAACCATACTCTAGTACTTTGTCGATATGTTCAGGTGTTGCCACTTCGCACATAATAGGTAGCGAGGTTCGTTCACGTGCTTCGCATAGCCACTCTAAAGCTCTCTCTCCAACTCCCTCGAACGAGTTTGGACGAGTCCTAGGTTTCCATACACCCGCACGTAGAGCATCAGCTTTGCCGCTTAAAGCTAACTCTTCGGCAACAGATAATATCTGCTGCCTACTCTCGGCACTGCACGGCCCAGCTATCCATTTAGGAATTTTTCTCTCTATTTTATCCATTTTTACCATTTAATAGGCTCGATGCCGTTTTGTTGTAGATAGTTGTTGCAGCTAATAAAGTGGTTATTCCCAATAAATCCTCGGTATGCTGATAATGGTGAAGGGTGAACAGATTTTAAAATTAGGTGCTTATTTTTATTAATCAGTTGTTCTTTCTTCTGGGCGTTAGAGCCCCAAAGCATAAAAACTAACGACCTGCGATTGTTTGATAAGAGCTCAATTACCCTATCGCTGAAAAGTTCCCAGCCACGTTTACGGTGCGAGCCTGCTTCGTGTGCCCTTACCGTAAGGGTAGAATTAAGTAGCAATACTCCCTGTTCGGCCCATCTAATTAACGAGCCATTTTGTGGCTCCTCGATGTTGTATTCACCCTTTAGCTCTTTAAATATATTAACCAACGATGGTGGTGGTTTTACCCCCTCGGGTACCGAGAAACTCAGACCATGAGCCTGCCCATTATCGTGATATGGATCTTGCCCAAGGATAATAACCTTAACACTATCAAATGGGGTGAGATTAAAAGCATTAAAAATCTCGTGCTGAGGAGGGAATACCTCGCCATTTGTGTATTCATAATCAACAAAGTGTTCCAATTTCTTGAAATACTCTGCATTTAGCTCGCGCTCTAGTCTAGAGCGCCAATTATCGGTAAGATTAATCTCCATAGGTTACTAAAACTCTGCTAAAAGAATCTCTTGCATTGTACGCTTAGGTACATAATGAATACTGTTTTGGTCTCTATAATATTTTGTCTCATTATTCACAACATCCACAATTTCTACCTGTTCAATTGGGTAGCCCAAGCCAAGCACTAGGGCTATATCCATACTCTCTGGTATACCTAGCTCGGGCATCAGCTCGCGATTAACGGTTGCAATGATTGTGCCACCTAACCCCATCTCGGTAGCTGCTAGCATCATGGTGTATGATACAATCCCTTGATCCCATAGCGAGTTTGAAGCTATCGAGCGGTCGTTTAGAATAACCACATATCCAGTAGGGCGCTCGCCCTCTTGTGGAGTACCATTATCTAACGAACGAGCCCAACCAG
>CAYJHM010000275.1:0-2192 GCA_964369935.1 uncultured Rikenellaceae bacterium | reverse complement strand
CCGCAACCACAAAAACCTTGATAAACATTACTGTTTTTCAAGGTTTTTTCTTTTGCAGAATTTTTCTGCGACTATTAACTGTACTATTTGTGTATATACGTATTAACTTAAAACATCCTAAAAATTAATTGCCTATTCAATAATTAATCCAAAAAACAGCTTACTAATTTCAAGTAAGCTGTTTTATTTTTTTGATTGTTATTTATTATTAAAAGAATATTTCCATCGACCTGTTTTATATCTAATAATCAGTACCATAGCATGAATTATCCAAGAAGCTGAAGACCCTATCCAAACTCCCATAATACCAAAATTAAAAACAAATATACATAAAACTGAAATTAATATTTTAAGAACTGTATCTATAATTGAAGCAACTGCAGTAACTTTAACATCACCGCTTCCTCTTAAAACTCCCTCAATTGGGAATAACATAACCATTCCCAATAGACTAATCATCATAAATCTTAAAAACATAACCCCTATTTCCATTGTTTGATTTGATGCTTCGCTAATAAATAATCTCAGCAGAAACTCTGGAGTTACAAACACAATCACACCAACAACAATAGCTACTAACATACAAAATTTCATTGCCCATTTTAAACCTTCTGCCACTCTTACTTCTTGCTTTGCTCCCATATTTTGAGCTGTGAAGGCTGTCATTGCGATACTCATATTTATCATTGGCATCATTGCAAAACTTTCAATTTTGCTACCTGCAGTATAAGCTCCCGATGCATCTGGACCAAACATATTCACAAAAGCCTGTGTTACAAATATATTTATTCCAATAGTTACAGAGTTCAACATACTTGGAATTGCATAGTTTATAAGTTCCTTTGAAACAAGTTTAGAATAATTTTCTGGAAAAATTGCATTTTTTTCATATTCTTTAAATGATTTCATTCTCGCATTCAACATTATTAATTGCAATATAAAAGAAACACCTTGTGCAATAGCCGTTGCAACTGCAACACCAAAAACTCCCCAAGAAAACACAGCTACAAAGACTATATCTAAAACTATATTAACTATTGATGCAACTCCTAAAAATATAAGTGGTGTTTTACTGTCTCCCAGCGCACGAAACACCCCAGACATTAAGTTATAAGCGAAAGTAAAAACTAATCCAATACTATAAACTCTTAAATAAATTAATGCATCATCATAAATTTCTGGTGATGCTTGTATTAAATTTAATAATAGTGGTGATGCAAAATACAAAAACAAACCTAATACTATTGCTAAATTAACAGTATATATCATTGAAATTTTTATTATTTTATTTATTTTATATTCTTCTTTTCCTCCAAAAGACTTGCCAACTATTATTGATGCAGCATTTGAAATACCACTCGCAACTGCCACCACAATAAATGTTATAGGAAAAGTTGTTCCAACAGCACCTAACGCATAAGCCCCCTCAAAATTTCCAACAATTACTGAATCTATTGTTGAATACAACTGCTGTAGCACCATCCCCATTAGTATTGGAATTGAAAAAGCGATTAAGGATTTTGCTGGATCACCTTTAGTTAAGTTTACATTCTTACTCATTAAAACCTCTCTTTTACAAAAAAAATAATACGCCATATACATAATGTACACGACGTATTGTTCGATACTGCCCTTATTGGACTTTAATATTCTACCACAAAAATTATCTAATGTCAAGATTTTGTATTTTCTCAACTAAAAGCAACTTATCTCACTCCTACCACATCCCCCATAATAATCGCAGCATTCACTTGCGATTGTGTCGTAACATGTGTGTAAGTATCTAATGTAAACCCTGCTGAAAAATGTCCGAGCATAGACGATACTGTCTTAATATCAACTCCATTTTGAAGTGCAAGTGTAGCAAATGTGTGTCTTAAATCGTGAAATCTTACGATTGGTAAATCTGCATTATTTAATATTCGATGGAATATTTTTCGTAAACTATCTGGTGGCAATGGCTTCCCATCTTCAGTTGAAAATACATACTCGCTGTTTGAATTTTTCTTTAATCTTCTCAATAAATTTACTGCATCTTCTCCTATCGAAATGTTTCGGTAGGAGTTTTTTGTTTTTAAAGGAGATTCTATAACTTCTCCATTCACTCTCAGCACTTGCCTTTTCACAGATATAATTTTGCTCTTAAAATTTATATCTTTCCATTTGAGTCCTAACAATTCACCCCTGCGAAG
>CAYJHM010000274.1:0-2198 GCA_964369935.1 uncultured Rikenellaceae bacterium | reverse complement strand
GCTGAGTTTGATATTAATCCTGATGGTACTTACGAGTATGTAATGGATGTAAAAGAACCAGGTAAATACTCGCTTGACTGCAAAAAGTGGCAGACAGTTGATTTTTGGGCTGAGGACGAAGATTTAGAGATTAATTTTAGAGGTCTTGATACTGCAAAAATTAAGATTAAGAACCCTCCGTATGTTTATATCAACGGTGGCGAGCTTAACGATGTGATGAATGATTTAAATTTCCTTACATGGGCTAATTATCAGCAGATGATTGCTCTTTCGCAGACAGCTTACCGTGCAGATATGCCGAGCAAGGCTAAATCTGAAGTGTCGGCTGCTTTATATGATGTGTTAAATGACGACTATAAGAGACGTGTTCGTTATATCGCAGAGAATAATAGCGACCTAAAGAGTGTTCTTGCTGTTTTACCTTCACTAAGAGATTCTAATCCTGTAGATGCTAAGATATTAGAGAAGGTTTTAGCAACACTCAATAGTAAATATCCTGATTATAAGCCTTTAACTGATTATGTAGAGGCAGTACGTGTTGCTAAAGAGAATCGTGAGCGTATGAATATTGGTAAGCCAATGCCTCAATTTTCGTTCCCTACTGTTGATGGAACAAAAACATTAGGGCCACAAGATTTTAAGGGTAAATTACTAATCATTGATTTCTGGGCTTCATGGTGTGGACCTTGTATCGGCGAGATACCTAACCTACGTGCAGTTGCTGAGAAGTATAAAGGCAAAGTTGAAATTCTTGGTGTTTCTATCGACTCGAGAGAGAAAGATTGGAAAAAAGCACTAGAGAGCCATAACTCTCCATGGCATCAAGTATTAGCTCCAGGTTCAGGTAAAGAGATTATGAAAACTTGTCAGTTTAGTGGTATCCCTTTTATTCTTTTAATAGATGAAAATGGTAATATTGCTGCTAAAGGTCTTAGAGGCGAGCAGATTGAAGAGGCTGTTAAAAAGGCTCTAAATAAATAGTTGAACCTTTTTAAGGGCCAACTAAATAATATCCCTTTGATATAAGTAGTGAAACTGCCGTAGATTAGAAATAATCTGCGGTAGTTTTTCGTTTAGTATAATGTATGTTATTTGCATAACAAGATATTAAACTATTAGTGTCCGATAAAAAAATCAAAAATTGGTATAACTTGCAAAACAGTAGGCTTTTACGAACAATTTCACCAGACAATAATAATATTAAACAAGATGAGTAAAAGAGAGATAATAAAGATAGACGAAGCTCTTTGCAATGGTTGCGGAGCGTGTGTGGCAGGGTGTCACGAGGGTGCACTACAAATGATTGATGGTAAAGCTCGAATAGTAAGCGAATTGTATTGTGATGGTTTGGGTGCTTGTATAGGCGAATGTCCAGTTGATGCTATCACTATTGAACGACGAGAAGCCGAACCCTATGATGAAAGGGCAGTGATGGACAGAATTTCACCTAAGGGTAGCGAGACCATTTTAGCTCACCTCAAACACCTTAAAGACCATAACGAAAATAGATATCTTCAGCAAGGTATCGATTATCTTAAAGAGCATAATATAAATGTTGATTTAAGTTCAATAGAGAACTCGAACGAATTTAAACCTGCACGTGGATGCCAGGGTACAGCTCAACGCACCTTTATGGTTGCTTCGCAGGCACCACAAAGTGATAACGTTAAATCACAGCTAACACACTTCCCAGTTCAGCTACATTTAGCAAATCCAGCAGCAGGTCACTTCGTAGGGGCTGAACTACTATTGGCTGCTGATTGTACTGCTTTTGCTTATGGCGATTTTCATAATTCGCTCCTTAAGGGTCGTAAGGTGGTGATTGCTTGTCCGAAGCTAGATAATGATAAGGAGAGCTACATTAATAAAATTGTTGCATTTATTGATAGTTCGAAAATAAACACTCTAACAGTGGCAATAATGTCTGTACCTTGTTGTGGTGGATTGTTGCAAATAGCACAATTAGCAGCCCAGAGAGCAGCACGTAAAGTGCCAATCAAAAAGATTGTCATCAGTACCGATGGTTCAATAATCAAAGAGGAGTGGTTATAGAGACTAATTCCCTAGAATATAAATTACTTGACTTGCAGCACATTAAGACAGCTGAAAAGATAAAAATTACCCCCATTTTTGGGCTAATTCACAAAACTCTAGTTCAAGAAGGCTTTTCCCATAAGCACGTCATCTGCGGCACATTC
>CAYJHM010000273.1:0-2203 GCA_964369935.1 uncultured Rikenellaceae bacterium | reverse complement strand
GTCAATATTTATCAATCCCCCTTCGGTTGAAGAGTTACGCATAAGATTAGAGGGTAGGGGTACCGATTCGCCTGAGGATATAGCCAAAAGGGTATCTAAAGCAACAGACGAGTTAGAGTATCGAGATAAATTTGATGTTGTAATAACAAATGATAATCTTCAAGAGGCTATTGCCGAGATTGAGAGTGTAGTAAACAGATATATCAATGGTTAAGAGGCAAGTTGCGTTATATTTTGGGTCGTTTAATCCCATACACAATGGTCATCGTGCTGTTGCAGAAGCTATTATAAGTGAAGGATTATGCAGTAGTGTCTGGCTTATCGTTTCGCCACAGAATCCACTTAAAGGTACCGATAATATGCTATCAGCAGAGTGTCGTTTAGCTATGTGCAAACTGGCTGTTAGCGAGTGGAGCAAATCAATTGAGGTTTCAGATATTGAGTTCACTATGCCACGTCCATCGTACACAGCCGACACCTTAGAGGCACTAAATTTGCAATATCCTGATATCGAATTTTCGGTGGTAATGGGCGAAGATAACCTCATAACCTTTGATAAATGGAGCAGATGGGCAACAATCGTGTTAGAGCATAAAATTATCATATACCCTAGGGGTGAGAATAAGAAAACCTCATCAATAGCTAACATTATAGATAAATTATCTGCTAATGCACAATGTAAAGCAAGCCAATTTCGTTATCTAACAAACCTACTTAGGGTTGATATATCCTCAACCGAAATCAGAACACAATTAGCTAAAGGGTGTTCAATTGAGGGTTTAACCGCCCCTAGTGTTATTAAATATATTAAAGATAGTAGTTTATATATGATTAATTTAAAAGAGGAAGAGGTACTAAATCAAATTAAACAAATCAGTGACCTTATCCATAATGATGAAAGCTCGGCGCAGCTATTTCTACAAAGGGCAAAACTATATATGCAAATCGAGCGCAGGGATTTAGCCCTCAATGATTTACGTAAAGCAGTATCTATCGACAATGATTTAACTGAGGCACACTCGTATATTATGATGATTACCTCGATTGACAGTTACTACTATACGGATACCTACAATCCTTAATATATTTATATAATATTATTAATAATTTTCGTGCAAAGTTTTGCAATTTAAAAATATTCATTACCTTTGCACCTTATTACAAAACAATTTTAAATTTTTTAAAACGATGAAAAGATTAATGTCAGCTATCGCTATGATGGTGATAGGAGTTATGGGATACGCTCAAGTAGAGCTATTCGAAGGCTCGTTAAGCGAAGCAATCGCAAAAGCAAAGGCAGATAACAAACTTGTTACTGTTCTTGCATCAGCTACTTGGTGAGGCCCTTGTAAGTCATTAGATGCTAATGTATTTAGCACAAAGGAAGCAGGTGATTTTATCAACAGCAACGTGGTATTCATAAAGTATTACCTTGACAAGAATGATCCTGAGAATATTGCAAAAAATTATGGTATCAGAGCATATCCAACATTTATTATCCTTAATGGTGAGGGTAAAGAGGTAAATCGTTTCTTAGGTGGAGCATCTAACACTGAAGGGTTCAATAAGCGTCTAGCTGATGCTATCAATCCTGACAATAGTTACGAAGCTTTTGAGGCACGTTTCAATGCTGACATCAACACTGGTGGTGCTTACTATAAGCATCTAAAGGATATCTATATGGATGATAAGGCTAACGAGGTTCTTAACAAAATGTTTGACGCTCGTACTTTAGAGCAAAACTTCTCTCCTGAGAATATTGAGGTTTATAAAGAGGCTATCACAAGCCTAGATCATAAGATTATGGTTATGGCTCTAGAGAAGAAGAGCGCTAAGAAAATTAAGAAAGCTATCGGATCAGACGAGTACGCTAAATTTATCGCTGGCATCTCTGATGGAATCATTATGACTCATGTAACTAATCGTCGTGGCTTTAACCAAGAGGGTGTAGATAAGCACCTTGCTGCTGTTAAAGAGAATAAGGCACTTCGTACTCCTTATATCGAGTTTATCGGAGAAATTAAGCAATCGATTATTGATAAAGATGCCCCTGTTATTCTTGCTGCAATGAAAGAGGCTATTGCTGAGGATGATGGAACATATGTAGATATGATTTTCCCTCTAGTTAACCTATTCCTTAACCAACAAACTGTTGCAACATACAAAAACGATCTTATCGCGTTAATCGATATAGCTCTTGCTA
>CAYJHM010000272.1:0-2205 GCA_964369935.1 uncultured Rikenellaceae bacterium | reverse complement strand
CCTCAACCCTGTTTTTATTTATAACATATAACTCTTTAACATCATTATTTGGGAGTATCTCGGTCTTAAATTCGTACCATGATATTGATTTAGGTACACCAGTATTGCCAATATAGCTCCACGCAATAATAGCAACAAAAATCATAGCATAAATCCACATAGGGTTAAAACCCTTCTTTTTCTTATTCATCATATTATTTGCCATATCGCTATCTAGTATTTACTCTCGATTTGTGTTTGAGGTGCATCACTCCATAACTCTTCAAGCTTATAAAAAGTCCTTGTTGATCTCTCAAAAATATGAACCATAATATCACCATAATCCATAATTATCCAGATACCATTCTCACGCCCTTCAACACGGATAGGGTTCTCATTGTGGCTTTCATAAAGATGTTTCTCTACTTCATTAGAAATAGCATCAACCTGTATGTTTGATTGAGCCTCACATATTACAAAATAATCAGTTATAGCACCATCTAATGAAGTTAAATCTACAACCACTATATTTTCTCCTTTTTTCTCTTCTATTGCAGCAATTGCCGCACTAACATTTCTATTCATTAATCAAATTTTAATTTCAACCTACAAAAATAGTCAAAAAAATTGAATTACAATACTACTCTTTAAAAAAAGAGAATATATTTATAATTTATGGGCTAAAATTGCCTTTATAGCACTCTTAATTTCCATCTAATTCGTAAAATAAAGAGAAAAAATGCAATCGTTACACCAATAGCAAAACCAAGCCATAAAGCTGGTGCTCCATACCCAAGATATATGCCAAAATAGTACCCTATTCCCAGCGATAATACCCCATAGCACAAGGTAGCAATATACATCGGTTTCATAACATCGCCCATACCACGAAGAGCTCCAAGAGCAGTTATCTGAAGCCCATCAAATACCTCCATAAAAGCCACCACATAGAACATCGATACAGCACACTCTACAACATCTATCTCGGGCACAAAAAAGAATGCAATAACAGAGCCACAGCAGAAAAGAATAACCCCTGCAATACTCATTGCGATAGTTGCAAGATGCGAGCCAGCAATAGTATAACGAACAATCATCTGCTTAGCCCTTAGAGCATAATTATGACTAACTAGAATGGTAACAGCCGATGATATTCCATTTGAAACCAGATAGAACAACGATATAGAGGTGTGCACTATATGGTTAGCTGCTATCTCGTCGGTACCTATCCACCCCATCATTATACCCACAAAAGCGAGGGCGGTAAACTCGATAAGCATTTGAGCCGCAATAGGTAAACCAATGGTCAAAATCTGAACATTACTTCTAATCGACAGATTATTAATTGCGAAAAACTTCAAGAAATTTCGATAAAATCGAGCCTGCACAAGATAAATATAATATATTATAGGCGCAACCACGCGCGAGATGAGTGTAGCAATAGCTGCTCCCTCTATACCCATAGCAGGGAACCCAAATTTTCCATATATCAAGAGATAATTCAAGGCAACATTTAAAAGATTAGTTACAAGAGTTATAACCATTGAAATTTTTGTGTTACCAACCCCATCCATAAAGTGCTTAAATCCCAAAAAGACCATATAAGGTAAAAGACTCATTGCAACATATCGATAATACCCAATTGCGCCTGCTGTTACCTCTGCTGGTTGCCCGAAAAGATGAAAGAATGGCACGATACCCATGCACACAAGCACCATTATCACCCCGATAACAAAATTTTGAATCAGCCCATTTTGTAAGAGAATAGAACAATCACGATAGCGCTTCGACACAAAACTATACCCTACAATAGGAGTTTGCCCCATAGCTATCCCCATTCCGAAAACCATAATAATAGATATAACCATACTGGCAAACGAGGCGGAGGCTAATTGAACACTTCCTAGCCTACCAACCATTAGCGTATCGGCTAACTGAACTACCATCTGCCCAACATTTGCTATCACTACAGGTAAGGCGAGATGTATAACCTCTTTATAGTATCGATTTGGTAAAATGATTTTCATAAAACTAAATATTAAAAAAAGAGTGCCCCTATTAGAGGGCACTCTTGTGACACCGACAGGATTCAAACCTGTAACCGGCTGATCCGTAGTCAGCTACTCTATTCAGTTGAGCTACGGTGCCATTATTATTGAAATTAAGAAAAAGTGACACCGACAGGATTCAAACCTGTAACCGGCTGATCCGTAGTCAGCTACTCTA
>CAYJHM010000271.1:0-2222 GCA_964369935.1 uncultured Rikenellaceae bacterium | reverse complement strand
GGATATTTAGTATTTAATAATTAATTATAGACGTATGAAAGTAATATATATATATGTGCTGTTAATAGCGATGCTTTTTGTGTCGTGTCAGTACAATGAGAGGATGGGGTATATTAATGACCGTTCAGGTGTGCATTTTTATATTGACTCTTATTCGGCGATAACGCAGATTGATAAATCTTTTGCAGCAACCTTAGATAAAGAGATAATTGTTGATATCCCTGTAAGGAGAAATGGATTTGCCGAAGATAAAGATTTGTACTTCAAAATGATTATTGTTGATTCAACGACAACAGCTATTTCGGGGGTTGATTTTGAACCACTTGCGGATAGTTACCTTTTTCCAGCTGGAGAGTACACTACAACTGCACAGGTGAAAATTTTTAATAGCGAGAATATTAAAGATAAATCGGTTTTGATTGATATATCGTTAATCGAGTCGGAAGATTTTGATATAGGCGAGATTGATAGAACTCGATGTCAAATTGCTTTTTCGAATATCTTAATTAAGCCATCTAATTGGGATAGTAATACCTATTACTATAAAGATTATTCTGAGACAAAGTATAGGATTTTCTTGCAACTTACAGGTCTTGATATCTTTCCAACTCAAGAGGAGATAAGTGCCGATAGTTACTACTATCGCTATGTTGTACCAAGAGAGTTAAGTGCATACTTGTCGGATAATTATCCCGTGCATGATGAGAATGGAAATATTATTGAATCGTGGTAAAATAAATTAATTTGAAATAATATGAAACAAAATATAAGAACATATTTAGGTATATTTGCGGCATTCTTGTTTGCAGTGTCGTGTATGGATGATCTAGGAAACTACATATATTCAGACGTGAATATGCTAACAGTTGAAGGTGTTGAGAGCAGTTATATTGTTAACCAATACTCGAATATCGACCCGATTACACCTAATATATCACAAAGTATAACAAAGGGAGATGAAAATCTTGAGTACTACTGGATTTTAGAAGATGACACATTATCAACAAATAAGACTCTAGATGTTGAGATACGCAAAGCGCCAGGGAGCTATTTTATGTATCTATATGTTTATGATATTAACACTGATATATACTCAAAAATGTCTACCAAGCTAAATGTGATGAGTGCGACGGGTAGAGGTGCAATGGTATTAAGTAATAAAGATGGGCAAGCATCGCTATCATATTTTTATAACGATTATACCGCACGTATAGACAAGATTGAAGATGATATAGATGGTGGTATAGGTGAAAATCCCGTTAAAGTTAATTACCACTTCAAGGGAGGTTTTGGTGCTAGGGCATTTCCTGCTGCAATATCTGTTTTCTGCCAAGATAGTAGAGGTGGAGTTGTATTAGATGGGGTCTCGTTTGATAAGTATAAAGATTATGGAGATATGTTTATGATAAAAAATGAAAGTCCCATGCCTCAGGATTTTGTTCGACAGTATGAAGTATATAAATTTTTGAATACTTACGGCTCGAGCTATACAGGTAACACTTATCGTCAAATAATAATTGATAATGGTAATGTTCACGAACAGTTTACATATAACCAAGGAATGAATGAGCAGTTCTCTCCTAAAATTACTTCGCCAGATGATAATGGCTATTACATCGCGGGGATAGCACCGCATTCAGGAGCAGCAGCGATAATGTACGATTCGAAAAATGGTAGAGTGATAGGCCGAAACCATACAAGTAGTAACAAACTTAGGTTGGTAACTATTACATCATCTCTGCCCCAGTTTAATCCTGCGGCTATTGATACCTCGTTAGAGTTAGAGCTGTTCGATATTGGCTATTCAGTAGGTTCGTATCCAAGTTATTATATGGTATTTAGTAACGAAGACAAAGCGTTTGTAGCTTCGTTTACTGCCGATTATTACTATAAATTAACCGTTGGTAGTTATGCTGAGGTTCCAGTTACAGTAGATGAGAATACAAAATATGCACTTCATCTTTATACTCCAACCCTCTACTTTTCGCACAGTGGCAATAAGATAGCCTCGATTAGTACAGCAACAGGAAATATGAGCGAGGCATATAGCGGTTTCCCTGCCGACTCGAAAATTACATATATGAAGGTTAACCCATCTATCATAGTAAACGAGAATGGGCAAAATGTTTTTTCGCAGGCAGTACTTTGGGTTGGCACGCTAAATAGCGATGGGAATAGTACATTCTATGTTTTCGAGGTGGGATATGATAATGTATTAACTA
>CAYJHM010000270.1:0-2243 GCA_964369935.1 uncultured Rikenellaceae bacterium | reverse complement strand
CTCTGTCAATATGTCAGACCTATTCTATGTCTCTACAATCAAGAGAGAGAGAGGTTTAACATATCCTTTTGCTAGAAGAGTAAATGTATCAGTAGCTTTAATGTTCTAAAGGTGGGTCTAACAAATTAAAATTTTAAAAATATGATAAAAATTAAATATAGCCTATTGTTTATTGCCTTGTTGAGTTTATCTTACTCTTGTAATAAGTGGCTTGATGTTAAACCATCTCAGCAGCTAAATGAAGAGGTGATGTTTTCCACCGAAGATGGTTTTAAAAATGCTTTGACTGGTGTTTATGTAAAGATGAAAAATGCTTATGAGCAACATCTTATAATGACAACAGTAGAATATCTTGCTCAGAATTGGATAACTGCCGATGATAACTTATCTCAGATTAGAGATTTTGAGTATGATGCCGACTATGTTAAAAACAGTATGAAGAGTATTTACTCTAACTTATATGGGGTTATAGTGCAGGCAAATAAGGTGCTTGATAATCTTGATGCGCAAGGTGATGAAGTTATTAATGATGAGAACTCTAGAAATATCATACGCGGTGAGGCTCTGGCTCTAAGGGCATTCTGCCACTTTGATGTGATGAGACTTTTTGGTCAAGTCCCAACTTCGGATGCAACTATTAAGGTAGATTTGCCTTATTCGTTTACTGCATCTAAAGATGGTCCTGCAAAATACGCTCATCAAGAGTTTATTAACAATCTACTAAAGGATGTTAGTGAGGCAGCTAGTTTGCTTAAAATATCAGATCCTATATTGAATTACAGTTTTGCCGAGCTGGGAAATAGTAATAATATTGGAAATGAGAAGATAGATAGTGATTTTGTAATGTTTAGAAATCTTAGACTCAATTATTTTGCTGTTAAACAACTTGAGGCGCGTATTCTTTTATGGGCAGGTCAAAATGATAAGGCTCACCAAGCAGCTATGGAGGTGATTAATGCACAAATTGATAATGCTGATAGAGCTTCGCATGGTATGAGTGTTGTTAAACTTGCTGGGTTAGAAGATTTTACAAATGAATATTATACGCTACCATCCGAGACACTATTTCAATTTGATGTTTATGATCTAGGGAATATATCACAGAGGTTATTTGAGGCAGATGAAAATATTTTATCTGCCACAACAGATAATACCGAAATTTTATCAGAGATATTTAGTAATATTACTACTCACAATAGATATGAGTTGTGGTTCACTATGTCGGATGCTAGTGGTGTAAAATACAATAGTATCAAGAAATATTTCCAACCAGAAGAGGAGAATGCAGAGCACACAAAGAATAACGTTATACCTCTGCTTCGTCTATCGGAGGCTTATCTTATTGCGATAGAGTCTGCTAGTAATGTAACTGTTGCTAATGAGTTATTTAAAACTTATTTTGCGGCTCGTAATGTAATTGCTCCTGAATACACAACTATGGAGGAACTTAGAGAAGAGGTGGTTAGAGAATATCGTCGTGAGTTTTATGCTGAAGGGCATATGTTCTTTACTTATAAGAGAACAAACTCGGAGACTATGCTATTCCGCAGTGGCAATATTGAAGAAAAGAATTATGTTGTACCTATACCTCAAACAGTTGTAGATTAGTATATTATAAACCAAATTATAGTGTTATGAAAAAAATTAAATATCTATTTTTTATTCTAATTATGTTTGCCTCTTGCGAAGATGCGATAAAGTTATATGAGCCAATAGATGATATGATTAGATTAAAAGGAAAAGATAACCCTCCGGGCGATCAAACCAAAACATTTTTGTACGATGGTGCAGACGTAGTTAGGGATACTATGTTTATTGAAGTGATGACTATGGGCGGAGTCTATGATTATGATAGAAAGGTGGAATTTGTTCAAGTGACTGATGTTGGAGCTGATACCACTATCTGTAAACCTAATGTTCATTATGTAGCTTTTGATAATGCAGATGTAGCTGAACATTATGTAATTAAAGCAGGAGAGTCGCAAGCTCAACTACCAATAATATTTTTGAGAGATGCCTCATTGAAAGATACTCAACATTTGTTAAGAGTTAAATTTGTTGCTAATGAACATTTTAAAGTGAAGGATAATATTTTCAATCAACAAGATTTTTTCATCTCTGACTTGGTTGTTGAACCAACAAGGTGGTCTATGATGTCTTACTGGTTTGGTGATTATGGTCATGTTAAGCATCGTTTTATGATTGATAATTCAACAGAGAAGTTTGATGATGCCTATTTCGAG
>CAYJHM010000269.1:0-2262 GCA_964369935.1 uncultured Rikenellaceae bacterium | reverse complement strand
ACTACACGCTTATATACGGAAAATTTGGTATGCCAGAGATGGGGCTATACGGGGCAGGTTTGAGCACCCTTATTTCGAGATGTTTTATGCTAATTGCCTTTGTTGCGGTGATTGCTTTGGTGAAATATTATAAAGAGTATTGTGTTGGTTACTTACAGGGACAGGTGTTAAAGAGTAAAATAATGAGCCTAGTAAAAGTAGGTACACCTATTGGTATTCAGCAGGGTTTCGAGGCGGCAACCTTTAGTGTTACCGCAATAATGATTGGGTGGTTGGGTAGTTTCGATCTTGCAGCTCATCAAGTAGCTGTTACAGTATCATCTATCTGTTATATGATGTTCTTAGGGCTTGGTAATGCTGTTGCTATACGTGTTAGTTACTTTAAAGGGCTTGGCGATGTTATATCTATACGTAAAGCAACAAAAGCGGGGGTTATTATAAGTCTATTCGTATCGCTGCTTATAAGTGTAGTGTTATATTTGTGGGCAAGCGAAATAAGTATGTTTTTTACCGAAGATAGAGATGTAGCAGATATCGTGTTGTTGCTATTACCAATATTGATGGTGTATGTATTTAGTGATGGTATTCAAATTGTTTTAACAAATACACTGCGAGGGTTGGCAGATGTTAAGTATATTATGTATATATCGGCGATTGCTTATTTTGGTATAGCACTGCCCGCAGGCTATTTCTTTGGATTTGTAACCCGCTGGGGAATTTCGGGCGTGTGGCTTGCATACCCGATAGGTTTTTTCTTTGCCTGTATAGTATTTTATCTGAGATTTAAAAAAACATATAAATCTGAGTTTTTGATAAAAAATAGTTTAAATCACTTATAATTAGGGTAATAAAGAAAGTATGACTGCTTCTTATCCAAAACTCAGGTTATGAAGCTATGCATTAATATTTTGAGTAAAATGGCAGTATTCTTAGAAAATTTTATTATCTTTGTGGAATTAATAATTTGTATTAAACAATATTTAGTTATGAAAAATAAGAGAGTTATTCTATTTTTCTTTGCGATAATTTTAGTGTTAAGTTCCTGTACAACCCAAAAAATTTTTGTAGATAATATAGAAGAAAAAAATAGTGATGCAACACTAATTGTTATGGCTTACCCACAAGAAGTTGTTCGTACTACCGAGGCATTTTATTCTAAGCTATTGCCTTTGATAGGTATGGGGAAACCAGGCTTTATTAGGGGTGGTCACGCCTGTATGATAATCATTAAGAACGGAAGCGAAACATTCGAATATTTCGATTTTGGTCGTTATATTACCCCCGAGGGTTATGCACGTGCTCGTGGAGCAAACACCGATCCTGAAACTACTGTTGATATAAAAGCCCGTTGGAGTGGTAATAAAATTACTAATCTGCCAGAACTACTATCTTGGCTGTACGATCACCCTGAAAAAACTAGAGGGTATGGTGATTTATATGCGTCGGTATGTTCAACAGTGAATTACGAGAGCGTTAAGAAGTATATAAAAATAATTCAAGATAAAGGGGTGATGACGTATGGCCCTTTTGATAAAAAAGGGACAAATTGCTCTCGTTTTGTTACTGATGCTATGAGTAATGGAATAACCGATAAAACGATTCAGAAAAGGGTAAAAAAGAGTTATAATTTAACACCTTCTGTTTTAGCAAATGTTGGTTCAGCAAACTCTTACGACTATTATTGGATTGCTACTAAAGATTCGGTATATACCTCGACACGTAAAATCAAGAAAGTGCAGCGAGAAATTCTGCTAGATTGGGGTAAGGGGTACGATCATGTAGTTGATAGCTATGTGGGTACACTACTCCCACCAACTAGCAAAGGCTCTGCCGACTGGCAATGGTTAGGTGGTTTTGGTTATGGTGTATGGTATAATATCGAGGGTACAGACGAGATTAATGTGTACAAGGTGTCGCAGTTTTCGGTAGACGGAGAACTTATGTGGAGCGAATTATTTAAAAGCGAACAATCAATTGATATCTTGCAACCTTTCACATTCGATTACCCCTCTCATTACGAGATAGTGACAATTAATTCAAACAATACAAAACATACACTACATAGGGTGAAGTAGCTTAATATTACATACTTAATGTACCTTCCCCCATTTTTGAGAATATTCTCAAAAATGGGGGGATTTTGTTGTGTGTTAGTTTTAAGGTACAGTCAGATAATCTATATATTAACCTGAGTTTTGGATAAGAAATATTAGTGTCCGATAAAAAAATCAAAAATTAGTATAACTTACAAAACAGTAGGCT
>CAYJHM010000268.1:0-2263 GCA_964369935.1 uncultured Rikenellaceae bacterium | reverse complement strand
GTATTCAGGTACCCGATCAGCCCGAAGGTTCTACTAGTGATGAGGGCGAGTACTACAAAGTTATTATTAGGTATCCTATTGACGAGACACTCCCTATGGATGTTAATAACACCAATTACGATATTTTGCGAAACACTCGCTATCTTGTGCAAATGAATAAGTTTGAAGGGAGTGGTTACAGGACTCTACGTGAGGCATACGAAAATCCTCCGTCTAATGTGTCATACGATATTTTTATAGACTCTGAAAATGGTAATGAGTTTGTTGTTACCAATGGTACAGCTTATATGGCACTTAGTAATACTGTTATAGATATTTTTGCAGCTAGAGAAGATATAAATAATGTTGCCTTCAATGGTTTCTCAATCTTCTATGAGCATAATCTATCAGCAAAAGAAGCAACAGCAGATGATGCATTTAACTCATTAACTAAAGAGGTTTACCTTGAAGGTGAAAGTAAAGGGCTGATAATAGTTAACAAAGCTGATTTTGAGTGTACATCAGTTGACACTATAAATCACTTCAAGCACAAAACACATAAAGAGATACAGTTAGCTATAACAGAAGAATTTGAAGGTTCAGCTACGCTTATCGTGCGTATTGGAAACCTTAAAAAATCTATTACCGTTAATTGGTTTGATTTGCCAGGTAGTGCAACAGAGATAACAAGATACCAGAGTGGTACTACCCCCTCTCAATATACATATGCCTATCTTGATTATGGGGATGAAGTAACTCCTACCACCGCTTCGTGGATTAATTTCGGAGAATCTACTAGCTTTGAGTATCAGGCAATAGACGGAGATGGTGTACCAATTAATATTGGAAGATTAACATCAGGATTTAGAAATAATTTTGATAGTCCTGCGGTGTTGTATAGCCTTAATGGTGAAAGTACGCGAATGTACATCACTCAAGAGAATCTTGATGAGATTGATTTTTCGGACCCTGAATTTGTAAACAAAGAGTATATTGGGGGGTCATTTAAAGACTCCACAAATTTAACGCTTTCTAACTGTTACATATTGAATCCAGGCGAAAACGCTAGGAAATTCTACATTCCAATAAAGACAAGAATCGAGCAGGTGTGGAATCCAGCTAAACCATACACTACAAGCACTGAACGAACAAACTATGGTATGGTAGATGGAAAACTACCATCTAGTTGGAAAGTGAAGGCACATTTCTATGATTCGCAGCTAATTTATGATGGTAATTACATTATCGCCAAAGAGATAGCACCTCGTAATGGCGAAGATTGCTTCTCTATTGTTATTCCGGGTAAAGTTGAAAATTATGGTATGATGCAGGTGGCAGTAACTAATGCTGAAGATGAGGTACTTTGGACTTGGTCATTCTGGGTTACAGATTATGACCCATCTGAGATCGCTAGAAACTCTATCCCGGATGGTGAGGGTTCATACACAGTACAGAAATTAACAGGTACCGATGGAGAAGACTTTTATATCTCTACGCGCCACGCTCCAACGTCGGGTGCGATAACCGAGGATAATATACAGCAATATAGCGGAGGTGATTGGGATGAAGACGCATATCTAGGAAAACGATTTATAATGGATCGTAACCTTGGGGTATTTGCTAAAAGTGCTATCGGTTTAGGTGTTATCTGGAACTCAACACTAACAGCTATGATTTCACCACCACTCTCTGGAGCATCATATTATCAATATGGTAGCCACAGACCTGTTCCAGGTTCTGGAGCTCTAGATGCTAACGGAAGGTCTTTTAGTATTGAACCTTATCCTGCCCAAACATATAGAACAATTATTTACACATTACAACAACCAAATTATTTTTTCAGTGGGGTATATGAGTATGGTACGTGGGTAGATGATTCAGATAATGGTAACCCAGGGGTAAATGATCTTGATATAAATTGGCATGATATTGATGTTAAACTTTCTTCAACTTTGGGGAGGGTAACAAAATCTATTTTCGATCCATCACCGCTAGGGTGGATGGCGCCTCCGCATGAGACATATACAAACTTTACTTCTAGTACATTAAGCTTTAATATGTCGCCATTAATTAATGCTGATGTTATGTTTTATAACAAATTTGCACAATTCTTTCTTACATCGTATCGTGGTTCTAGAGGCGGGATAATTACGTATCCTAAGGTAGGTTATAGGGATTGTTGGTTGCGTTTAAATGTGCATTATAACGCAAATGATTCACGGTCACTTGCAATGAAAGCAGGAACGACCACCGTCTCTGCTTTCGATACCGATGCACAATCAGG
>CAYJHM010000267.1:0-2292 GCA_964369935.1 uncultured Rikenellaceae bacterium | reverse complement strand
AGCCGCTCCGTACTTCAAATCACCCTTAATAGGCATACCCACCTTAGACAACTGTGCACGTATTTGATGATGCCTTCCTGTCTGTAAATCCACCTCTAGAAGGTAAAAATTTTGACTCACACATATCATCTCGTATGTCAATTTTGCTAACTTACTACCATCCTTAGGCGTAGAGTATGCAAACGAACGATTCATTTTTGGGTGCCTACCAACATAGTGGACAAGCTCCGCACGCTCTTGGTCAGGTTTATTCACAACAATAGCCCAGTAGCGTTTTTGAATTTCGCGTTGCTTAATCATCTCGTTAAGGCGACGTAATGCTTTACTGCTCTTAGCAAATATTACAGCACCACTAACTGGCCTATCAATACGATGAACAACACCCAAGAAAACAGCCCCTGGCTTACTATCCCTATGTTTAATAAAACCTTTTATATCATCCTCCAAAGAGAGATCGCCCGACTCATCACTCTGAGTAGGTTGTCCCGCCCTCTTATTAACAACCAAGATATGGTTATCCTCAAAGAGTATATCAACTGCTTTAAACATATTTTTTCACTTACTATATCTTGCAAAAATAGTAATTTTTTTTTAATTTTCAGCTATTTTAACAAAAAATCTTGCCCTTATTAGCCCCTCCAATATAACTCTTGAGCATCTAATTTTAGGGTTAGCAGTCGAGAAACAAGATACAGATAGTCTGACAGCCTATTTAAGAACAACTTACAAGTTGTATCAACACTCGCTCCAGCAGCCTCAACACGAAGAGTCTCACGCTCGGCCCTGCGGCATACACACCTTGCAATATGTGCCATTGATATAAGCGAATCACCACCTGGAAGTGTAAAACGCTTGATTGGTTTAAGCTCAGCACTTATTCTATCCATCGCCTGTTCGATAAGCGATATATCTTCGTCCGTTATCTCAGGCATCTTATCTCTTATCTCATCTTCCGAAGCTAAACGACTAGAGATATTCATCAAAACAGACAGATACCCCAACATCTCCTCACACTCGCCATCCATCTTGCCCTGTAACCTATTATCAGCAACAATCAAATCACGCAGGTGAGCAACATAACTACTAAGTTCGTCTACTGTGCCATAAGCCTCAAGACGAACATCTGTTTTCGATACCCTAGTACCACCAACCAACGAGGTTTGACCTTTATCACCCCCTTTTGTATACACTGCCATAACTATATTTTTAATTTATAATACTCGTTATTCAAATATTTATCCATCACTACTATTCCAAAACTATATATATCGAGCTTCAGCCCCTTGATAGCTAACCATACCTCCTTGCTCCGTTTGGTACTGTAAATATCAAGCAGCACAAGAGCTACACGCCTATCCTCCCTCCCCATCAGTTCGCCGAACGACTCGACACAACTAGCAGCAGAGGTGAAGATAACCATATCCTCCCCTTGATAAATTGTAGGATTAACTACAAAACTCGAAAAATTATTATATCTGTAAAAAAGAGAGATTCGCTGAATAGATTTTTGGCGAACACCCTGAGAAACAAGCATATCAGTGAGTGCGGTACAATCATCTACACTGATTGATAATTTAGGCATAAATACCTCACGTACAAGACGATAAACATATGGAGAGTGAATACGATGTCCCTTACGATATCTATATCGAAGAGTATATTTTACCTTTTCAACAATTTTCAGCCTATTAATACTCATACCCCTCTGGCACCTCATAAAGATCAAGTAACCCATCAGGCAGATTGACATCCAAATACTCGGCATCGATATCTACATACACAAAAATTTCTTCAACAGCAGGTACATAAATCTCTACACCATCAATATCAACCTCAAATAGAGGATTATTAGGATTATCAATATAGGCTGTTATAAACCCACTCTTGCCACTACGCTTATCGTTAATGGTAAACCCAACCAACGACTCTAAAGTAGGCTCCTCATCTTGTTCTTGGTTATCAACAGATGCAAACAGTTCTAAACCTATCAGTTCGCGAACCCGTTGCTCATTATCAAAATCATCAAACTCGATAACAGCCTTTGAACTCCCTTGCGTAGAGTATCGGCCTACATATATAGGGGTAACTATTCCGTTCAACTCGACATAGAACGGAAAATCAGAAAAATCAATCTCTTTAGGGAATGTATCATATACCTTAACCACTAACTCCCCATCCTTACCGTAGAGTTTAGAGATTTTACCAACCACAGTCATCTTCTTAGTATCAAACATAATTGACATTCTAAAATTATACACTCTCACTCATTAAAAGGCGTGCACCAGAGACACC
>CAYJHM010000266.1:0-2308 GCA_964369935.1 uncultured Rikenellaceae bacterium | reverse complement strand
GGCGGTTGTTCTTCCGTTAATCAGTATGATTAAGGATCCAAGACTACTAATCCGTTCTGCTATCGGTATCGGTGCGGTTGGTATTGTAATCTTAGTATGTTTCCTTATGGCTGACTCTTCTCCTCTAACAATGGTTAATGGAGATGTAATCAGCAAGAAGAGTGATCTTATCCTAAGTGATACAGGTCTTTACGCTACTTACGTAGCATTCTTCGGTGCCATCATTGCTATCGCAGGTGGTGAAATTTGGAAGTTATTTAAGAAGTAACAAACCGATTGTAGTAAGATTGATTAATATTAGGTGCACCGATTAAAGGTGCACCAATAAAAAAGAGAAAGAAATGTCAAAAAGAGCAAATCCAGAGATTAATGCAGGTTCGATGGCGGATATCGCTTTCCTACTACTGATATTCTATCTTGTAACTACAACAATGAACGTGGACGCAGGTATTATGCGTAACCTTCCAGACCCAAAGGCGGATCAAACTGAGCGTCAGGTAAAGAAAAGAAACGTACTATTTGTTTCTATCAACTCAAGAGATCAAATACTTGTCAATCTTGAAGAGAAGATTGAAGTGGCTGATCTAAAAGATAGGGCACGTAAGTTTATTCTTAATACTAACGACGATCCAACAATGCCAGAGGTAGTAGTACAAGAGATAGAGGGTATAGGAAGAATCCGTACAACAAAAGCAACTGTCTCTCTACAAAATACACCGGGTACAAGTTACGAGATATATGTAAAGGTACAAAACGAGCTTACTCGTGCGTTTAACGAGGTACGTGATGAGGTAGCTCTACGCTATTTCCAGAAGCCGTACGATAAGTTAGAGAAAGAGGAGCAAGATGCTGTAAGGAAAGCCGTGCCATTAAGTATCTCGGAAGCAGAACCAAAAATATAAGGAGGATTATTGTATGGCAGTAATGAAAAAAAGAGAGAAGAACGCGAGTCAAAATATTAATTCAGGTTCATTACCAGATATTATATTTACACTTCTATTCTTCTTCATGGTATCAACTTCGATGCGAGAGGTTACAATGAAGGTTAAGACCGAATTACCTAGTGCTACCGAAGTTCAAAAACTAGAGAAAAAGTCTCTTGTGAGCTACATCTATGTTGGTCCTCCAACAAAAGAGCTAAGAGCAAAGTGGGGAGATAGACCTAGATTGCAGCTTAACAACGACTTTAGTACCTCATCTAGCATCCGTTCATACATTGCAGCGGAGAAAGATA
This sequence comes from uncultured Rikenellaceae bacterium, assembly GCA_964369935.1. Classification (GTDB taxonomy): domain Bacteria; phylum Bacteroidota; class Bacteroidia; order Bacteroidales; family Rikenellaceae; genus JADFUS01. The sequence goes on along the minus strand of CAYJHM010000266.1, from coordinate 1,074 downwards.
AGTTAAATGAGGCAGATAGATTCCTTATGACGGTCAGTTTAAAGATTGACAAAGGTGTTAAAATGGGTATTGTAACAGATGTTAAAGAGAGACTAAGAGAGGCTAACGCCCTTAAAATCTCTTACACAGCAAGTAAAGTTGCTCGAGGAACTCATGGTTACGGTCAATAGTAATATCCCTTAATATAAGGAGTGAAATAGTTGAAGATGTCTCGTTTATATGGGGCATCTTCAATGTTAGTAGTACGTTATATTGCGCAAATATAGTGTGATAATTTTTATAAAAGATTAGATTGATTTTATATGAGAACAAAGGTTAAAGAGTTACTTATTACTTCACCGAGTGGTGAAGAGGTTGTTCTAAAAGGGTGGGTACGTACCAAAAGAGGAAATAAGAGTGTTGCTTTCTTAGCTATAAATGATGGTTCAACAATCGCAAATATTCAGGTTGTTGTAGATGTGGAAAATTTTGATGACGAGTTGCTAAAGAGTATATCAACAGGGGCTTGTGTGTGTATTAAGGGTTTATTGGTTGAGTCGGCAGGTTCGGGTCAGCCAGTAGAGATTCAAGCTACCTCGATTGAGATTTATGGATTAGCTGACGCAAGCTATCCACTTCAAAAAAAGGGGCATACGCTAGAGTTTTTACGTGAGATTGCACATCTTCGACCACGCACTAATACTTTCGGGGCTGTGTTCCGCATTCGTCACGCTATGGCCTATGCTATACATAAGTATTTTAACGATAAAGGCTTTTTCTATTGGCACTCACCAATTATTACAGCATCCGATGCCGAAGGTGCAGGTGCTATGTTCTCTGTCTCGACACTAGATATGCTCAATGCACCAAGAACAGAGGATGGTGCAGTTAATTACAAAGAGGATTTCTTCGGTCGTCACACTAATCTAACAGTTTCGGGGCAGTTAGAGGGCGAGCTAGGTGCTCTTGCTCTAGGCGAGATTTATACTTTCGGTCCTACTTTCCGTGCCGAGAACTCTAACACACCACGTCACGCTGCTGAGTTCTGGATGATTGAGCCAGAGATGGCATTCTATGATATTAACGATAATATGG
>CAYJHM010000265.1:0-2329 GCA_964369935.1 uncultured Rikenellaceae bacterium | reverse complement strand
AGATGACGTGCTTATGGGAAAAGCCTTCTTGAACTAGAGTTTTGCGAATTAGCCCTTCTTGAATTTGAGTTTTGCGAATTAGCCTTTATAATCATCTATCAATTATAGATTCTCTTTTATAAACTCGATACACTTTAGCATTAAGTTATGGCGGTGATTCCACGATGGTAGCATGCTATGATTAAGGTTCGGATATATAGCCATATCGAAATGTTTACCTGCCCCTTGAAGTGCGTAAATCATATCGAACGAGTGCTGAACGTGAACATTATCATCGCCTGTACCGTGAGCAATTAGTAACTTTCCTTTTAATAGGTTAGCATAACTAAGTGGCGAGTTATCATCATATCCCGAAGCATTATCTTGTGGTAAACCATTGTAACGCTCGGTATATACTGTATCGTAGTATCTCCAAGTACTTACAGGAGCTACTGCTATTGCTGCCTTAAACACATCAGCACCTTTAAGGATACAGTTAAGAGCCATATAACCACCATAGCTCCAGCCATATATACCTATCCTTGAAGAGTCTACATAATCTAAAGTTCCAAGATATTTTGCCGCCTCAATTTGGTCAATCATCTCGTATTTACCTAAGTTGCCGTATGTTACCTTGCGGAAATCGGCTCCTCTACCGCCTGTTCCTCTACCATCAACACACACAAGAATATAACCCTCTTGAACTAATACCTGCTCCCAGCCTAGAGACCAATTATTAAGCACCTGCTGCGAACCAGGACCACTATATTGAGTCATAAATACAGGGTAACGCTTCGAGGTATCAAACCCATTTGGTTTAATCATATATCCATTAAGAATAACCCCCTCACTTGTTGTAAATGAGAAGAACTCTTTTTGTGGAACTTTATACTCGGCTATTTTCTTTTTCAAATCGCTATTATCCTCTAACATACGTACCCTTTTCCCGTTTGCGGTATGTAAAGTAACAGTATTAGGAGTAGACGAGTTACTGAAATAGCTTATGAAATACGAGAAATCTTTACTAAAATGAATATCGTAATACCCCTCGTTAAAAGTGATTCGTTTTTTACCTGTTCCGTCAAGATTTATCGAGTAAAGATTACGTTTGATAGGTGATGTCTCGGCAGATAGGTAATATATTTTCTTACCATCAACTCCTAGAAGATCTGTCACATCCCACCCCCCTTTGGTTATCTGTTGAACTAATCCACTACCAATCGAGTATAGGTATAGGTGATTAAAGCCATCACGCTCGCTTTGAATAATATACTTATCACTATCTTTATCGTTAAGAAGGATAACTGAATTATCGCTTAACTGATTAATGTAACACTTATCGCTCTCGGTGTATATCTTAGTGCTCTCGCCAGTTGAAGCGCTACAACGAAGGATGTCTAGTGTATTTTGTAGCCTATTCATACGGAACACCAATAGCGATTCGCTATTATTTGTCCACTTAATACGAGGAACATAAATATCTTGCTCGTTCCCAATATCCATAGTAGCATTTTTTGATGTTACAAGATTATAGGTGTGGATAGACACTATCGAGTTCTGCTCGCCAGCACGTGGATATTTATATGTAGCATTTTGAGGATAACCACCTGGCACATATATAGCTAAATTAAACTCTTTAACACGCTCTTCGTCAAACTTCCAAAAAGCTATCTCCTCGCTATCTGGCGACCACTCGTAACCACGCACAAGAGCAAACTCCTCCTCATATACCCAGTCTGATTTTCCAAATATTATCTTATTAAACTCTCCATCTTTAGTTACTTGAAACTCTTTTGCTGTTGCTATATCATAATAGAATAGATTATTATCACGCACAAAAGCCACTTTTAAACCATTAGGAGAGAACGACGCAACCTCTTGGTTAGCATCGGCAGCCAATGGAGTTAATGTTTTTGTTTCAACATCATAAATCATATACTGAGCCTTAAACGAGTGACGATACATAGGCCTAACTTTAGTTGTTAGAAGTATCTTCTTTTCGTCGGCCGAGAACTCGTAATTAGTAAAAACAAGCTCTGTTCCTTTGGCTGTTCCATCAAATATCACCCCTTGTGTTTTACCTGAGCGATACGAGTATTTAACAATTTTGTTACCCTCTTTAACGGTATAGCTCTTACCGTTATTCATCGAGCGGAGACCATAAACACTCTTGGTTCTAAAGGTTCCTCGCATAAGATCCTCATACGAGAATTTCTGTTGCGCTACTGCCCCTAAAGAGAGTACAAGCATTAGCGAAAGTAATAGTAGTCGTTTCATTTAGAAAATTATAAAGTTATTAAATTAATCAATTGCTTTAAGGCTCAAATCGAGCGACTCGACTTGATGGGTA
>CAYJHM010000264.1:0-2331 GCA_964369935.1 uncultured Rikenellaceae bacterium | reverse complement strand
CCTACTGTAAGACTTAGGTAACACGCTCGACATCTCGAATAGTAGCTTAGAGTATTTATCGCAGTTAGCTATCTCACTAATATTTGTTGGAAATACCACTGCGCTGTTGCTACCTCCACCACTGCTTAGGTGAATATTAAATAACAACACATTACCATCAACTGTTTGAATACCCTTTATCTCGTTAGCTATGGTAACCATCTTGTCGTCTTTGCTATCTGTTTGCTCTCCATCCGTAATGTTTATTACCACAGGAGGGTAGCAATCGTTTCCACTCTGTTTCGTCACCCACTCGCTAAGTAGCCCTTTTGCCATCTCAAACGCCCCATACATAGGTGTTGAACCCGATGCTTTTGGCACTATCCAATATGGTACACTGCTAACACGTTTCGTAATCACACCTCTTATTGTCACCTCTTGCTCCACATCACGGTATTTAGCACTACTGTTCAGCTGCTCGGGAGTAACCCACGAACTGCCATTATCTCCACGATATAGTATCTCGGCTCTATTGCCACTATATCCAATAACGGCAATGTCAAAATAGTGACGCACCTCGTCGGGCTTAGTACAACGGCTTATCACCTCTTCAAAAGTGGCGTTTATAGCTTGTGCCACCGCCTCGGCTTTGCTCATACTCTTACCTCCAAAAGTTAATTTACCGTTCATCGAACTCGACTGATCGATTAAAAAGATAAATGCTGTTGGATGTGCTCTATCTACCCTTGCTGTGTATGGGTTTAGTTTATTTGTTTGGTTTTGTTTGTTCATAATGTTTTTGTTTTAAAATATTTCACTACCAAATCGTTTTATTAAATCATCTTTAACTTCTTGTTTTAGGCTATCGCAACCTCTAAATGCACCTGAATATATCTTAGTCACCGAGTTAGGGATGATAATTGAGGTAAGGCTCCTGCAACCATTAAATGCACTATTACCTATCTCTGTCACCGAATCAGGGATAGTTATTGAGGTAAGGCTACTGCAACCATTAAATGTACTATTATCTATCTCTGTCACCGAATCAGGGATAGTTATTGAGGTAAGGCTACTGCAACCATAAAATGCACTCCACTCTATCTTTGTCACCTAATTAGGGATAGTTATAGATTTAATGTTACTGCAATCATAAAATGCAATATTAGCTATGTAAGTCACCGAATTAGGGATAGTTATTGAGGTAAGGCTACTGCAACCGTGAAATGCATAATAACCAATCCAAGTCACCGAATCAGGGATAGTTATTGAGGTAAGGCTACTGCAACCATAAAATGCATTCTCGCCTACACTTCTCACCGAATTAGGGATAGTGTACTCTTTAATACCTTTACATTTTTCTGATATACTTAACAGTTTTGTTCTATCAATATTAAACAATGCTCCAAATTCATCTTTCCAACCTTCATATTCGGTATAATCATCCTCACGTTCTTCTGAAAACTCGCCCCTAATTCCAACCCAATATACACACTTCTCATAACTCTGCTCAACATCTACTGTATCCAAAAGATTCACTGATACCTGTATCTCCCCAGCACTCTTCTCTAAAGAATCGCCAAGACCCGAAAGATTAATTATAGGCTGATAAATAGATATCATCAGCATACCAAAACGAGAAGTTATTATCTCGTTGGTTGTTGATTGGAAGAATGATAAGTTACGGCAATTAAGTAGGTTTTTATAATCCTCGGGCGAGAAGAGTAGTGCATCGCCGTGATGTTCGCGGCGATATAGCGATGGTTCTTCGGCTAAGGCGTGCAGTGATAGCGACAATACCAATAGTGGAAAATCGTCTAATGCGCCATTAAAATCGTTTGCACTACGCTTAGGGTGCCTATACTCCGCTGTACCAAGCTCGGGCGAGCGTGTGCCACTCAGCTCGGGTACATACATACCGTCGTAATCAACCAATTTTAGCTTTCCATCGGTTGTAACTATGATATTATCGGGTTTAATATCTCCGTGAGCCATCTCTTGCCCCAACAGCCAAAGTGCCATTCTGTCGAACTTGCCTGCAATGAGCGACAACTCGTTACTGTCGCCTTTTTCGCATAGTGTAGCAACATATTCGCTAAGGGTAACTCCATCTATCCACTCCATAAGCAGTGCAGGGAAGTCGCCATCATTAACCCAGAGCTCATTTTTTCGGTATTCATACTTAACGAGATAAGGGTTATTGTTTAACGATCGTATATAGTTATCAATAGCTTTAAAATTTCGTTCTCTATAGGCTTGTTCTTTGAGGAATAGTTTAAGAGCATAAAATTTGCCTTTGTTGTTATTGTCTTGCATTTTAAACACAACAGCTGGTCCTCCAGCAGCAAAAATAGG
>CAYJHM010000263.1:0-2343 GCA_964369935.1 uncultured Rikenellaceae bacterium | reverse complement strand
CTACTATTTTATTAAAAAATTCAATTCAAGGTTACAATAATCGTAGTTAATTGAGCAATAAATTTACCTAATTTTCGTTTTCTGTTATAAAGGGAAATAGTTGTGGGGTTAAGTGGCTATCTGATGGTTTTTTGTTAGTGTTTTACCGAAGATGGTTTCTTAACCCTTTTATTACAATAATATATATTTAGAATGAAGATTTTAGGGCTGTTAGTGCTCGCAATGTTGCTATTAGGTGTAGGCAGCGCAAGCGGACAGAGGGTTAAGAGGGCTAAAAAGGTAGAGTTTCACGGTTTAGTTCAAGATAGTGTTACAAATGAGGCGGTTGCAGGAGTAATGGTATTTGATGGCGGGAGTGAGCCTATAACTATTACAGATTCGTTAGGTCGTTTTGTTGTCCCTACATTTAGGGACTCTCTTTTGTCATTGCAATTTACCCATATTGGTTATAGTTGGCAAGAGAAAAATTTCATAGTTAAAGATAGTCTTGAAAGTGGTCGTATGGAGGTGAATAATATTAAAATTACACCCGACGACATAAATATGGATGATGTTGTGGTGGTTGCCGAGCATCCTCCGTTGATTCAGCAGGTTAAAGATACTACACAATATAATGTAGGGACAGTTCCGCTGCCCCCTACTGCTACACTCGCCGATTTGATTCGTAAATTACCTGGTTTTGAGGTTAAAGATGGTAAAATTTACCATAATGGCGTTGAGGTTGAGACGATATACATTGATGGCAAAGAGCATCTGATAGGTGGATCGGGAGAGGTTCTTAAAACTATTCCACCAAGTATCCTACGCAGGATTAAGGCTTACGACGATGGTTCGGAGGAGGCTAAATTCACGGGTTACGATGATGGAGTTAAGCGTAGGAGCATTAACCTAGAGACAAAAAACCCTAATGCTTTAAAGGTGTTTGGTAATGTTAATGCAAGCTTATCTATTCCAGAGGAGGCGAGTGAAACGTTCGAAAGGGGTCTTTATGGTGCAGATACATATATGCACCTAATGAACCAGGATTTTAATACTTCGGTGTCGTATAACTATAATGCAGGGGGTTCTCCTATGGCACTCGAAGGGGCACAATATAAGGGAGCTTTGGGCGATAATACTAACAATTCAGCAGGTATTAACTTCTCGACACACAAAAAGAATTATAATCTTAGTTTTGGATATAGTATGTCTGATAGCGAGAGTTATTCGGCAAATATGCGTACGCAAGATTATTTTCCTACCGAGAGTTATGAAAGCAGGGTGTATAAGAGCGAGGATCATAGTTGGAGCGAGAATAATAGGCATAGTTTAAGGGCTAATTTGCGATATAACATATCAAAAAAGCATCGTATTATTTTTAATCCAACGGTATCTATTGATAATAGTAATAGCCGTTCGTATAATATTGCAAGTAACTCGCAAGATGGGGCTAATGTTAATAATACGGCTACTGATAATAATAGTAAACGTGAAGGTTTATCGTTATCGGGTAACTTACAGTGGTTAGCGGCATTTGCTAAGAGGGGGCGTTCAATGTCTATCTCTACTCGATATAGTTATAGCAGCAGTACAAGCGAGCAGGGTCAGAGTGTTGAAGAACGAATTTACGATACCAATAATGTAGCAACCGACACAACACGTAACACACTAACATTTAGTGATAATGGCTCGTTTAGTTATAATATTAGTGCTTCGTACAACGAACCTATTGGTAAAGAGGGGCGTGTTACATTAAGCTACTCGATTGATAACTCACAAAATGATACCGAAAATAGAGCTACTAGCTATCTGGATAAGCATTTTCAAGAGTATATTGCTATCGACTCGGTTCAAAGTAATGCAACCGATTTTATGCGCTTTAATCAGACACTTAGGTTGTCGTATAATCACAATATAAAGAAAAAGTTTACTCTTAACACTAATGTGGCGGCCATAAACAGTAAAACTCAAAACGACTACTTCTATCTTAACCGTGCCGATTCAACTGTGATAACTGATTATCTTAATTTCTCACCTTCGGTTAGTATTGGCTATAACCCGAAAGATAATGTGAATATCGATTTACGATATAATGGTTCAACTACCTCGCCTTCGGCTAGTCAGTTAAATGATGTGCTCGATGTGACCGACCCATTAAATATATCTAAGGGCGACCCTAACCTTAATCGAGGATTTAATCACTCGCTCAATCTGTCGTACAATAATAGTGTGATAAAAGAGAAGTTCTCGTTAATGCTTAATGGTTCGGTTAGTTTATCGCAATCATTTAATATGATAGCTACAAATGTTGTATTTATCACCCAAGATACCCTTATTGATGGATATACAGTTAGCCGTGGTGCA
>CAYJHM010000262.1:0-2344 GCA_964369935.1 uncultured Rikenellaceae bacterium | reverse complement strand
GGTGATTTCTCCTCAAATACCAAGTATGGATATGATGAGCAATCTCTTCAGTTTGCCTCGTTAAACTATCTTGATAGATACGACACTGTAACTGGCGGAAAAGGTCTGATTAACGAGGATAGTCGTTTTACCGAATCACTTAACCGTTTTGTATCTGTATTTACCAATTTCAGTTATTCATATAACAACAGATATGTTATAAATGCAAGTGCACGTTTAGACAAGACAAATCTTTTTGGAAAGAACGACAAATATAATGATGTGTGGCTTTGGAGTGCTGGTGCTGCTTGGAATGCACATAATGAAAAGTTCTTCAAATCTAAACTATTTAACACATTAACCATACGTGCAAGTTATGGTATTAATGGTAATGTTGATTACACAACCAGTCCATTTATGGTAACTGCAACGTCAAAAGATGTTGATACTAATGAAATTTATTCATATATATCTAACCCTGCGAACCCTATGCTTCGTTGGGAGAGTACTAAGACTACTAACATAGGATTTAGCACCTCTATGTTCGATAGGAGGCTATCTTATGGATTAGAGTATTATAAGAAGAACAGTATCGACCTGCTGGGTAATTCGTCGATGAATGGCACCTTTGGATTTAAAAATGTGCTTCTTAACTATGCCTCTATGGAGAACGAGGGAGTTGAGCTTTATGTGCGAGGTGTAATTTTGAAGCGTGGAGATTTTGCTTGGAACTCTTCGTTTAATATCAGCTACAACAAGAATAATGTTACTGATGTTGAAGATACATCCACAAATATAATGAGCTTGTTGCAAGGTTCGCCGCAGGTGGGTAAGCCACTAAGTAGCCTATATGCATACCAATGGGCTGGATTGTCGGGAGAGGACGGAACTCCTTTAGTCTATGATGAAAATGGAGAAAAAACTGGATACGAAACAGCAATAACAAACAAAGATGCGCTTGTTTATATGGGAACAACCACACCTCCAGTGTATGGTTCGTTTAATAACGAGTTTACTTATAAAAATTTATCTGCCTCTGTTAATTTCACCTTTAACTTTGGTAGTAAATTCAGAACACCATCAATGGATTATGGAATAATTTATAGTAACAGCAAATATATTCACGAAGATTGGAATAACCGTTGGCAGAAGGCTGGTGATGAGAATATTGCAGGTGTTATACCAGCAGCTCCAACAACAATAAACAATATCGACACCTATAGTGATATGTATCTTCTTTCGGATATGATGGTTGATAATGCCTCTGTTATTAGGTTAAATGATATAGTTGTAAGATATAGAGTTCCAAAAACATTTATCAAGGGTGTGGAGAGCCTAACACTATCGCTGCAAGCACGTAATATTGCAGCTATTAATTTCAATAGTGCTAATATCGACCCATATTACCATTATAGTGGTTCGTTGAGTAACTTTTATCTTCGTCCAGAGTATGCTTTTAAGCTAAGTGTAACATTTTAATTATATTTAACTATGAAAAAACTAATTTTATTTGTCGTAGCACTATCTTTACTATCGTGTAGTGAATATCTCGATATAGTGCCAAAAGGAAAGACAATACCACAATATCTTAATGATTATCAACTAATGTTAAATAACTCGAGAGATTACAAAGGTTTCGGGGTTGGTTACATAAATGATTTCTTTCGTTCTGATGAAATTTGGGTTAATGAGGGGAGTCAAAATACATATAGTGAATCATATCAAAGGCTATTGAAGTTTGAGAAAGAGGTCTATATCAATGGCGAGATAGATCCAGATTGGGGAGCTATGTATAATGCTATATATAATGCAAATGTTATCATTGAAAATGTGCTTGATGTTCCCGACGGAACAGAGGCTGCCAGGCGTGCTTGTTGGGCAGAGGCTAAGGTGCATCGTGCTTTTTACTATTTTGCACTCGTAAACCTATATGCTAAACACTATAATAGTGCTACTGCAGCAACCGATAAAGGTGTGCCATTAAGAGTTCGTATTGATTTTGAAGAGAGCTTAGAGAGGGCATCTGTTGAGGAGGTATATAACCAAATAATATTAGATTTGAACGATGCTGTTAATAGCGAGTTGCGAGATAAGCCAGAGAGTGATTTAAGGTACAAGCCGAGCAAAGCTGCTGCCTATTCGCTTTTATCTTGTGTATATCTGTATAAGAAAGATTTTGAAAATACAATCAAGTATTCAACCCTATCTTTAGAGCTTAGTGGTGATTTGTTTGACTTTAATAGTACAGGAGGAATGGGTTTTATGGGTATGCCATTAGAGCAAGAGAATCCAGGTATATTACTTTATAAATTACCACCTACATACGGAATGGTATATGTGCGTAATGAGTTATTTAATAAATATG
>CAYJHM010000261.1:0-2348 GCA_964369935.1 uncultured Rikenellaceae bacterium | reverse complement strand
AAAGGTGGTTAGAGTTTTCGGGATTTATGCTGAGTAGTTTTTTGCTCTATCTATTCACCTTGTAGCGGGCTACAAGGTGAATGGATAGAGTGAAAAAATACCAGTAGAAAACCGAAAAATCAACCGACTAATAGTTAAAATTACTTAAAAGTTGGTAGAAATTTAAAGCCTCAAGTTTAGTTAAAATGTTTACAAACAAATAGTTAAACCTTTTTAATGGGCGACTATATAATAATAGGTTATGAGAGATGAGATTTGTCGTGCCATAGAGGTACTAAAAAGGGGCGGTTTAATTCTATATCCTACCGATACAGTGTGGGGTATAGGGTGCGATGCCACAAATAGCGAGGCTGTATCACGTATCTACTCGTTAAAACGTAGCGAAAATAAGTTAGGTATGCTAATTCTTGTCGATTCGATTGATAGGGCTGCATGCTATACTACTAATGTACCATCGGTTGCCTGGGAGTTAATGGAGGTGAGTGATAAGCCTCTAACTCTTATATTGCCAGGTGGAGTTGGTGTGGCATCTAATCTAATACCTGCCGAGGGTAGCATTGGTGTTAGAGTTCCTCAGCACGAATTTTGTTCGGCATTACTTCGTTCTTTCCGCAAACCTATTGTCTCTACATCGGCAAATGTTAGTGGCGAACCTACCCCATTGAAATTTAGTGATATATCTCAAGTTATTATTGATGGAGTAGATTTTGTTGTTAGCAAAGAGTATGAGAGGGGTGCTACTGGCTCGGCCTCTTCAATTATATCAATTAGCGAGAGTTCAGAAATAAAGGTGATAAGATAAAAATTAGATGGTTAAAACAGATATTCAGATACGTTTTGGTGATGTTGATGGTGTTGGGCATGTCAATAATGCCGCTATTGTAGAGTACTACGACCTAGGTTTAAGCGATTATTTCTCACACATTGGGATAATAAATTCGCCAACTTTAACGGGCGATATTATAGCAAAGGTTAATATCAATATCAACTTTTTTGGTTCAATCCTTCAAAATGATTCCATTGAGGTGATTACTAAAGCTACCAAGATAGGTAATAGAAGCCTAACATTCGAACAAGAGATAGTGGATAAACATAATAAAATGGTTAAGTCTAACTGTGTGACCATTATGGCCGGAATCAACAAAGAGAGTTTGAAAAGTGCTGAAATAGATGCAAAGTGGAAAAATCTTATAAAACTTCACGAAATTTTATGATTTTTCTAAATTCCTGATTTTCAATTGTTTTATAATAGCCAGTATACTTTTTGTAAGATTTTTTTTAAAAAATAATAAAAATTTAATAGGAAGTATAATATAAATTCGTATCTTTGTAGGCATTATAGGCAAAAAAATAATAAATTAAATAAATTAATAGTACTAATTCAAAAATTAAAGTTTTTAATTATGAAAAAGCTTTTTTCAATTTTCGCAGTAGTAGCGGTATCATTATTTTCAACAGCTACTTTGTATGCACAAGATGCAGCTGAGGCAGTGTCAAACACAGCGGGTGAGGATAAGCCAATGCACTATGTTCTTAAGGAGCAGTTTATTGCAGGTGGTGTGGGTTGGATGACTCCACTTCTTTTATGTCTTATCATTGGTCTAGCTATCGTTATCGAGCGTGTTATCTATCTAAACCTTTCAACTACAAATACTAAGAGACTTCTTGGGGATGTTGAAGAGGCTCTTAATAGCGGTGGTGTAGAGGCTGCTAAAGAGGTTTGCCGTAACACTCGTGGTCCAGTAGCTTCTATCTTCTATCAAGGTCTTGACCGTTACGATGAGGGTATCGATGTGGTTGAGAAATCAATTGTATCTTACGGATCAGTTCAAATGGGACAGTTAGAGAGTGGATTAACTTGGATTTCGCTATTTATTGCTATCGCTCCGATGTTAGGTTTCATGGGTACTGTAATTGGTATGATTGCAGCGTTCGACGCTATCGCAGTAGCAGGAGATATCTCTCCAGTGGTTGTAGCTGATGGTATCAAGGTGGCACTTTTAACAACTGTAGGTGGTCTAATCGTTGCGGTTATCCTTCAGCTGTTCTATAACTATCTTGTTTCTAAGGTTGATGGTCTTGTTCTTACTATGGAGGACTCTTCTATCTCTTTATTAGATATCATAACTAAATATAAGAAGAAGTAATCTACCTATTAGGTTACTATTAAAGCAATTGTAAATCAAGAGGGTAACCTCTTGAAGGTTATTAATTATTATACTGTCTGCTGCAAGTAGAAGTATATATCATGTAAAATATTTAGAGTATGAACTTAAAGAAGATTATCCAATATATAGGTTATGCGCTACTTCTTATATCGGTAGTGATTGTTCTGGTATTTGTATTCA
>CAYJHM010000260.1:0-2387 GCA_964369935.1 uncultured Rikenellaceae bacterium | reverse complement strand
TGGCTGTTATAATACAGGGATAGTTTCAACACTTAACCCAACGCCTTATTGTGTAGGTGCTATTATTGGTCAAGGTGGTGAAAATGTTTCATATAGCTACTACCTTTCAGAAACATCGAAAAATGCCTCTAATTTCGTTGGAATAAATTCTGTATCAATCGAGAGATTAAACTCGCCCGAGATAATTGAGGCACTTAATAACACAGTAACAAGCGATTCTGAGTATAAGTTTGAAGCAAATACACTCAACTTAATAAAAGGCCCCAAGATAGTGAAAAATAATTAAATAAACAAAAGCGTTGCTTTATAGTCGTAAATAGCCTTTTGATATGATTACGAGTATGTATTGATAATTTTTATTTGTGAATTAATTAACTAAATTTTAGTTTACGTATCATTTTTTCATAAAATTCCTTTGTATTTTCATATATTTTGTTTAAATTTACAGTCCGAAATGAAAAATATTTTATTATGAAGTACAAATCTTACACCTTAAACAACTACAAAACTATTCCGCAGATAGCGAATGTGTCGCCTGAACTAATTGAGGATATTGAAGTTGTTGGGAGGGTTCTGCCATTTAAAGCTAATAACTATGTGGTAGACGAACTAATTGATTGGGATAATATTCCTAATGACCCCATTTTTACACTCACCTTTCCAAGGCGTGAGATGTTACCACGTGCTGCATATAATCATATAAAAATGCTTCTAGATAGTGGAGCAGCTAAAGAAGTTATAGACGAGGCGGTTAATCGTATTCGATATAAACTTAATCCTAATCCAGCTGGGCAAGAGTACAATATTCCCACTTTAGGCGAGGTTAAACTTAAAGGCGTACAGCATAAGTACCGCGAAACAGTGCTATTCTTCCCCTCACAAGGGCAGACTTGCCACGCTTACTGCTCATTCTGTTTCCGTTGGCCACAATTTTCAGGTATCAGTTCGTTGAAGTTCTCAATGAAAGAGTCCGAATTGCTATATCAATATCTCGAGCATAAAAAGGGTGTCTCAGATATTCTATTTACAGGTGGCGACCCTATGACTATGACAGCTAAAATACTAGCATCGTATATCGAACCTCTACTTACAGATAAATTTAAGCATATTCGCACTATACGTATTGGAACAAAAAGTTTAAGTTTTTGGCCTTACAGATATTTAACTGATGGTGATTCGGAAGATATTCTTAATCTTTTTCGGAAAGTAGCACTATCTGGGCGTAACCTTGCTATTCAAGCACATTTTAATCACCCTAACGAACTAAGTACTGCCACTGTAAAGAGTGCTGTGGCTGCAATTCGTTCAACGGGTGCTCAGATTCGCACTCAGTCGCCACTTCTTAAACATATTAATGATAAACCAGAAATCTGGAGCAATATGTGGCGCAAGCAGGTTGATTTGGGTATGATTCCTTACTATATGTTTGTAGCTCGTGATACGGGTTCTAAATCATTCTTCGAATTACCACTCGAGAAGTGCTGGCGAATTTTTAGAGATGCATATAGCCAGGTAAGTGGAGTATGTCGCACCGTTAGGGGGCCGAGTATGAGTGCCACGCCGGGTAAAATTCATATTTTAGGTGTAAGCAAGGTGGGGGACGAAAAGGTGTTTGTGTTGCGATTCTTACAAGGCCGAAAAAGTCGATGGGTTGATGTTCCCTTTTTTGCTAAGTACGATGCAGCTGCTACGTGGTTCGATCAGTTAGAGCCTGCTTTTGGCGAATCCAAATTCTTTTTCGAAGAACAGTAGTATTTTTTCGAATAATTTTCATTTTGATATTCAGGGGTTTAGCATTTTTCGAAAAAATATTTTAAAAAAAGTTAATAAAATATTTGGAAGTTTGGTAAAAAAGGTCTAATTTTGCAGTCACAAATTTACCACAAGGTTTATTTGTTAGGATAAAGATCATTGATATATTAGTAAAAATATAATGTAGTACAATAATTACGTTAATTCAAAAAAGCTTTGAGTTTTATATTGTAGTCAGGACAAGAAAGAAAATAGGAATAAAGAAATAATTACTATGGAGAGTTTGATCCTGGCTCAGGATGAACGCTAGCGGCAGGCCTAACACATGCAAGTCGAGGGGCAGCATTAGGGTAGTTTACTACCTTAGATGGCGACCGGCGCACGGGTGCGTAACGCGTATACAATCTGGCTATAACAGGGGGATAATCGAGAGAAATTTTGTCTAATACCCCGTAATACTGTAGGAGGCATCTTTTACAGTTGAAAGCTTTAGCGGTTATAGATGAGTATGCGTGACATTAGCTAGATGGAGAGGTAACGGCTCACCATGGCGACGATGTCTAGGGGAACTGAGAGGTTTATCCCCCACACTGGTACTGAGACACGGACCAGACTCCTACGGGAGGCAGCAGTGA
>CAYJHM010000259.1:0-2393 GCA_964369935.1 uncultured Rikenellaceae bacterium | reverse complement strand
AAAGGTCAAGTTCTTGAGGGTACAGTTAAGAACATCACTACTTATGGTGTGTTCATAGATTTAGGTGGTGTTGATGGACTAATCCACATCACTGACCTATCTTGGGGACGTGTTAATCACCCAGAAGAGGTTGTTACACTTGACGAGAAGTTAAATGTAGTAATCCTTGACTTCGATGAGGCTAAGAAGCGTATCGCTCTAGGTCTTAAGCAACTTACTCCTCACCCATGGGAGGCTCTTAATCCAGATCTAAAGGTTGGTGATAAAGTAGAAGGCGTTGTTGTTGTAATGGCTGATTATGGTGCATTCATTGAGGTTGCTCCTGGTGTTGAAGGTCTAATCCACGTAAGCGAAATGTCTTGGTCGCAGCACCTACGCTCGGCTCAAGAGTTTATGAAGGTAGGCGACACTGTTGAGGCGGTTATCTTAACTCTTGACCGTAAAGAGAGAAAGATGTCTCTTGGTGTTAAGCAACTAACTTCTGATCCTTGGGATAATATCGATACTAAATATGCTATTGGTTCAACTCACACAGCTAAAGTTCGTAACTTCACTAACTTTGGAGTATTTGTTGAGATTGAGGAGGGTGTTGATGGTCTTATCCACATCTCTGATTTAAGTTGGACTAAGAAAATTAAGCATCCATCGGAGTTTGCTCAAAAGGGTGACAATATTGAGGTTGTTGTTCTTGAAATCGACAAAACAAACCGTCGCCTTAGCTTAGGACACAAGCAGCTACAAGAGAATCCTTGGGATGTTTTTGAAACTATTTTCACAGTAGGTTCAGAGCACGAAGGAACAGTTACTGAGACTGTAGACAAAGGATTTATCGTATCGTTCCCTGAGGGTGTAGAGGGTTTTGCTCCTACTAAGCAGGTAGCTAAAGAGGATGGTAGTGCTGTTGCTGTTGGCGATAAGTTATCGTTCACTGTTATCGAGTTCGTTAAGGCAACTAAGCGTATCACTCTATCGCACAATGTAGCTGTATCTAAGGATGAGCCACGTGCTAAGAGCGAGAAGAAGCCTGCTGCTACTGGCGATAAAGACAATATGCAGAAAGCGGTTAAGCGTATCAACTCTTCGAATGAGAAGGCTACACTTGGTGATATCTCTGCATTAGCAGCACTAAAATCTCAACTTGAGGAGAGTGGTAAGTAATTATCATAACAAGATTAATTCTAAGAAAAGAGATGACATTTAAATTACTAGTATTAGGTGTTAGTTCGGCTTTGCCAACCATCTCTAAACATCAGACTGCTCACGTACTTAATGTACGTGAGCAGTTATATTTATTGGATGCTGGTGAAGGTATTCAATCGTCGCTAAAAAGATACGATATAAGCCCAATGAAGATAAATCATATATTTATATCACATCTTCATGGCGACCATTTTTTTGGCATTTATGGCCTAATATCAACTATGGGTATGTTAGGCAGAGATAGAGCTTTAAATATTTACGGACCAAAGCCGATTAAAGAGATTATTACTAATCACTGTCGTTATTTTGAAAAGGGCATTAACTACCCTATTAATATTCACGAGCTAGATAGTAAATCACCAGAGGTAATCTATGAAAATCGTGTTATGACAGTAAAAACCATACCTCTAAAACACTCTATTCCTACAATAGGTTATCTTTTTGAGGAGAAAGAACCAGAATTAAACCTAAAACCCCACTCAATCGAAAAGTACAACCTATCTATTGCAGAGAGGGTACAATTAAAACGAAGAGAGGATATATTACGTGAAGATGGCTCGAAAATTTTATGTTCTGAAGCAGCATATAAGCCATACGAACCTCGAAAATTTGCCTACTGCTTAGACACTGCACCAACACAAAGAATTGCAGAGGCGGTTAAAGGTGTTGATTTACTATTAATGGAGACAACATTCCTAAACGAAGATTTGCACCTAGCAAAGAAACGTTTTCACACTACAGCGAGGCAAGCAGCCGAACTTGCACATAATGCAGGCGTAAAGCGCCTTTTAATGACCCATTTCTCTACCAGATACAAGATAGACAGCGAGAAGCCTAATCCTTTCGAAATCGAAGCAAAAGAGCTATTTTTTAATAGTACAGCAGCAAAAGAGGGGCAAGAGTACAGTATCGATGCTAATTCGCAAAACTTTAGTTCAAACCTGAGTTTTGAATAAAAAATGGTTTGAATTATTTATAACCAGGATAGTAAACTATTGTTGTCCAATAAAACGTTTTAGGGTATAAATCATCGCAGTCAGAGATTCTTCTCTTGCTGTTTTTGTATGTGAAATAAAATTCCAAGCCCCCCTAGTCAAATAGAGAGGCAATCCGAGGCGAGTTTGGTTCATTTTCGGTTATATTTAACCAATCTTGCTCAGGTTTTTCAAGGAACGAATATAGGTCGTAATAGT